>JAZOQQ010000224.1:0-9170 GCA_045656165.1 Acutalibacteraceae bacterium | reverse complement strand
CCGACTTTGTTTATTGGTGTTTCCGCTCCCGGCGTGGTTTCAGAAGAGATGATCCACTCCATGGCAAATGATCCTATCTTGTTCCCCATGGCCAACCCTACACCCGAAATCATGCCGGATCTTGCTAAAAAAGCGGGAGCTCGCGTAGTGGGTACCGGTCGTTCGGATTTCCCGAATCAGATTAACAATGTATTAGCTTTTCCCGGTATCTTTAAAGGTGCTCTGGCATGCCGCGCCAGTGCAATCAACGAGGAAATGAAAGTGGCAACCTCCTACGCCTTGGCATCGCTTATTCCGGATGACGAAATTACCGAAGACAATATCATTGCTCCGGCGCTGGATAAGCGTGTGGCTGATGTGGTCGCTGAAGCGGTTATCCGCTGTGCAAACGAAACCGGTGTTGCTCGCAAATAAGTAAGAAAAAGCACACGAGTGAATTTCACTCGTGTGCTTTTTTAATGTTCCAGCAACTCTTTGGCGGTGTATTCGTCGGTAATTAGCGTGTTGATCATGCCGGTTCGAAGTGCGCCTGCAATTGCACGAACTTTGGCTGAACCACATGCGATAGCAACGGTATGCTTGGCTGTTTTTAAATTGGCAGATGATGCACAGAGAGTATTGTCGTACAACTCTAAGCAATCGCCCTCTTCCGTGAAGAAATGCGTAGCAACATCCCCTATAACTTCGGTGTGCTTTTCGCGGTAGCCGAAGGTTTTGGCAAACAACTCCAAAACCTCGGTGTTACCGATGCCAACGATCGCCAAATCAATCGTTTCCCAGTACTGCTGTAACGTTCGATAATGTGAGGTTTTTTGAAACAAAGCGCAATCGTTAGCCGTATCCGGCATATATGGGAACCACGCATATCGCACGTCAGCCGATAATTTATCAGCAAATGCACGTGCAAGTTCATTGGATGCAAAACACGAACGATCGTGATCGGTCGCACCAAACAACGGAAATACAACATTTTTCTCAGTGTGCAAATCCGGTAACTGTGCAATCAGCGATTCAATGGTTCTCCCCCACGAAACGGCGATTTTTAATCCGCCCTGTTGTATCAGCGGTCTAATGAACGATGCCCCTGCTTTGACAACTTCCAGCTGGCGAATGGTATCGCTCTTGTGACCGACTCCGCAAACAACGGCATCTTCAATACCAAATCGTTCGCGTAACGCTACTGTAAGTTCGTTACACTCGCGCTGGGGGTCGTGTACGGTGATTTCGACAATATGTGTCTTTAAAGCATCGCTTAGCAATTTGGAGACTGTTTGTCGCGATAAGCCCAATAGTTTAGCGATTTCTTGCTGCGTGCAACCTTGGGTGTAGTACAACGTAGCCACTTCGGACATTAATAACTTTTCATCATGCATAGTCCTCGCCTCCTCGGTAGTGCGCTAATGGTAGCACAATTTCGGTGACTTGTCAATTGTTTTAACATTTGTAATTGACAAATGTTAAAACAAGAAGTATACTATTTACAATTGATATATAAGAATTTAGGAGTGATTTATCGATGTTGGTATCCATGAGAGAGATGCTGGAGGATGCGCGTAAAAACCACTATGCCATTCCGGCATTTGATGTCAGTAACTATGATATGATGAAAGCGGTTCTGGAAGCATGCGAAGAAGAACGCTCCCCCGCTTTATTGATGGCCCTTGGTGTAGATTTGGTGGGAAAAGGAATGCCTCTGATGGCGTCTATGGTGCAAGGCGCGTCTGAATTTTTTGACGTTCCGGTTTGTTTCCATTTGGATCATGCAACCGATTTTGAACTGATTAAAAGCGCTATCGACGTCGGCTTCAGTTCGGTCATGTACGATGGTTCGGTCTTGGATTTTGATAATAACGCCAAAAACACGGCCGAGGTTACCAAATATGCGCATGCACATGGTATTTCAGTGGAAGCGGAACTTGGCCACGTCGGCAACGCCAGCGTGGGTAGCATCAGCGAGACAGGTACCGATACCGATCCCGGAGAAAGTTTGACCGTCCCCGAAGAAGTTGCCAAGTTTGTGGAAATCACCGACGTGGACGCGTTGGCAGTGGCCATTGGCACTTCCCACGGTGTTTATCAAAAAACACCTGAATTACGCATTGATCGGTTGGATGAAATCACAGCCGTTTGTAACAGACCGCTTGTTTTGCACGGTGGAAGCGGCACGCCCAATGACCAAATGCAAAACGCTATCCGTCACGGTATTACGAAAATCAATATTTACTCGGATGTGGTGGCCATGTTGAATAAAGGTCTTAAAGACAAACTTAACACGATTGATAACCCGTCCACATGGCCGTTTATCGTGTTTGAGGATGCGCGTAATATGATGAAAGAAGTTGTCAAAGAAAAACTCAGAACGTTCGGCAGCGCCGGCCGTCTATAAGGAGGGCATCACATGAAAACAAAAGCAGTCCGTCTGTACGGCGAGAAAGATCTGCGCCTTGAAGAATTTGAACTCCCTGCCCTGAAAGATGGCGAGTTACTTGTGAAAGTTATTTCCGACAGCGTGTGTATGTCCACGTACAAAACCGCCATGCAGGGTGCCAAACATCTCCGCGTGCCGAACGACGTAGCGGAACACCCTGTTATTATCGGTCACGAGTTTTGTGCCGAGGTCGTGGAGGTAACGGATAAATGGAAAGACCGTTTTGCGGTTGGTGATAAGGTCGCCATGCCTCCCGTGCTTTCTTATCTCGGCGGTGTGGATACCGTTGGCTATTCTTTCGGTGAGATTGGCGGTGTTTCTACCTACTCCATTATTTATGATCATATCATTGAGAACGATTACTTGATCAAGGTTAACAGCGACGCTTATTTCAGCGGCTCGCTCATTGAACCGGCTTCCTGCGTGATTCGCGGATACAAAGCATCTAACCATCTGGACGACAACCTGCAACCCTACACCAATATTCGACAGGGCGGTAAGGTTGCGATCTTAGCGGGTTGTGGCCCGATGGGCTTGGTGGCGATTGATATTGCATTGCACGGCGACGTGAAGCCATCGATGGTTGTTGTAACCGATCTCAATAAAGAGCGTTTAGACCGTGCCGCTTCCCTTTTCAGCCCTGCGAAAGCGGCGGAGGACGGCATTACGCTGGTATTCGCAAATACGTCGGATAAAGATGAATTATTGGCGCTTACCGATGGCAAAGGATACGATGATGTTTTCGTATATGCACCTGTTCCCGCCGTTGTGGAGCTCGGCGATGCCATCTTAGGTTTTGATGGCTGCCTCAATTTCTTTGCAGGTCCCATGGATAAAAAATTCAGCGCTACTTTCAATTTCTACAACGTACATTATGCCCAGCACCACGTAGCCGGCACCAGCGGTAGTGTTCCGGAAGATATGCATGATATTGTGCGTCTTATTGGAGAAAACCGTATAGACCCTGCTGTGATGGTGACACATATCGGCGGCATTGACGCGGCGATTGATACCACCTTGCGTTTGCCGGAAATTGAAGGCGGCAAGAAACTGATTTATACCCATATCAACCTCCCGCTTACTGCCATTGCGGATTTTGAAAAACTTGGTAAGACAGACATCCGCTTTGCTCAAATGGATCAACTGGTCAAAGAGCATAATGGTCTGTGGTGCGCCGAAGCTGAAAAATTTTTGCTTGCTAACTTCTCATAAACAAAAAGCTCTCGTCAAAAGACGAGAGCTTTTTTATTTACCGAGTAAAGTTTGTAAAGTTAAACGATTTTGCAAAGCGCTGTCGCGAATAAAATCAAAATCAGCACCGGCTGCTAAGAGATCCGGTTCAAGATTAGCCCAGTGCTCCAATATGTGTTTCTGATATCCACCCGACGCGATCCCCACATATTTGTTTTCGGCGTGTAGTTTCTCAATCACTTGTTTTATCACATCAGTAATTGGTTCAGAAAAAACATCACCAAGCATACCGTAAGAGCCGGATAAATCGTTTGGTCCGATAATATAACCGTCAATATACGGGATTTGCAAGATATCATCCAGATTTTCAATTGTTTCGCGGTGTTCCACTTGAATAAATCGGCACAGCGAATCGTCCGCCTTTTGCACATAATCCGCCATACTCTTAAATCCATAATCGATAGCGTTCATAGGTCCGAAACCGCGTTCTCCGCCACCAGAAGGATATACCGTTGCCGCCATAAGTTTGCGGGCCTCTTTTGCTGTCTTAACCATGGGGAAAATAATGCCGTCTATCCCCATCTCCATGATCTTTTTGGTGGCTGTCAAGTCATTCTGCGGTGCGCGAACCACAACAGGGGTTCCGGTGGAACGTAATGCTAAAATATGCGAAAACAGTGTTTCAAACGACATATAACTGTGTTCGGTATCCACCCATACAAAATCGTAGCCGGCCAACCCGGCGATACGCGCAATGGATGGATCGGTCAACTGCACGTACATACCGACCAATTTTTCACCTTTTATCACTCGTTGCTTTAACATGGTATCACCTTCTGAACTTATCCTATCATTTGACAGGAATATCGTCAATTTACGATGTGGACATAACGTGTTTGTTTTTAGACAAACAGTTGACACGAAAAGAGAAATTATCCTATAATAAAAACGATTGGTGGTGAAACAACATGATTTTATCGGAATATACCCCGGCACGTGCCGATGTGTTGAACAAGCTTTCAATACCGGAAACCGAGTCCCCTATTCCCGTTAAGTTTTTGTGGTTGGATGTGATGGATTCTGCCGACGACGGTCATAAAGCTTACGACGGTATCCATTTGCACTCATTTTATGAAGTACATTTTGTAATATCGGGCGATATTTCTTATGAGTGTGCCGGTAGAACCATCACGGTTACTCAAGATCACGCGTTGTTGATTCCGCCCGGTGTACCACACCGCCGTTCCGATAATCAAGGGCACTTTTTAAAAGCATCCTTCGCTTTCTTGCCGGAGTTCGGTAAAAAATCACCACTTTCCTTGCCTACTGATCAAGTGCTGTCGTTTATTTATCCACGTCAAATTGCCGAGGATATTGACCGCATTTTACAGATTTGTGATCATAACGATATGTTTTCCGCCTATTTGGTCAGTTCGCTTTGCTTATGTGTGTTTCACGCCGTTTTGCGTTCACTGGGCGCAGAGATTCCGCCGCGTGTTCACGTCGATACCGATCCTCGCTTTGAGATTGCCAAAACGTTTATTCGCAATAACAAACACCGTTTAATTGGGTGTGAGGATGTGGCGAAGGAATGCTGCTTGTCATCCAAACAACTCACGCGTATTTTTAAAACGCATACCGGTCAGACGTTATTTGAGTATATCATGGACCAGCGTTATCGATATTCGCAAAACCTGTTGTTACAGAGCAATGCAACGATAAAAGAAATTGGATACATGTTGGGCTTCGAAAACGAGTCGGGTTTTATCTCCTTTTTCAAACGTCAAAGCGGTATGTCACCGCATATGTTCCGCAAACAAGGGAGCGCCATTGAAGATGTGCGTTATCAAGGAAAGGATGGAGGATGATCACATGTTGCTTACTTCTGTTTCGCGTGATGGATACACCGTTGACATAGAACAGCCGGTCTTATACGTTGACAATCAAGCTCGTCAGCGTAGTGGTCATATGAGTCATGCATTAGCGGCTCTCTCCCCTTCTGTTCATATGAACTTCAACTCAAACTGTTCTGTTCATCGTTGGAGTGGGCACTCCACCTACGGTTGGATTGAATACCGATTATCGCATGATAGTGCCCGTACGTATTCCGATATACAGAAACTCCCCTACAGCGAGCAATGCTTTTTGGACGGTATACACACCATTTCGGTAGAAAAAGCCGTGGCGTGTGACGATGGTACGGTTGTTGCGTTTTGCCTTCGCAACGATGCTACCGGTCCCACTTGCTGTGAGCCGTGGAATACCGTTATGGTTGTTACCAGTTCGGATCTTGGGCGTACGTGGAGCACTCCTCTTGAGTTGTGCCAACATAAAGGTCGTGTATACGATGCACGGTACTACAACGGCTCTATTTTCGTTTTAATGCTGTCTTATGAGCATTTTGTGGGTGTGACCGAGGAACACGCCTACCGCGTATATAAAAGCGATGATAACGGCAAATCTTTCTATGAATGGAGCATCTTGCCGATATCAGGCATCGGTCATACCTATGGTTCCCTGTTAATTGATGATAATGGCTTTTTTCACGCTTATGCCTACCGCGCTCATGAACATGATTGGCTGCCGATCGACCACGCGATCAGCACAGATGCTAAAAATTGGAAAATGTGTGAACCGTGTGAAATGGCAAAAGGCATTCGCAATCCGCAATCAGCTTACCTAAATGGCGTATATCTTTTACACGGTAGAGCACACGACCGTAGTGGTTTTGTGTTGTATACCTCTCTTGATGGCGGTGTGTGGGATGAGGGGACCATGTTAATTGATAAACCCGGTTTATGTTTTTATTCCAATAATGTTTTACTGCAGGATGAACAAGGACCGTTTTTGCTGGTGCAGTATTCCGAATCATATTCTGCTTGCTGTGTTAATGTCAAACAAACCAAAATCCGTGTTCGCAGAGGATAAATAAAAAGCATCCCGTTAAATCGGGATGCTTTTTTTATGATAATGGGTGAATCTAAACCCATAAAACTAATTTTGGATGATTTTTGTATCATTGTACATTCGGTATCACATCATTTGTTTTGTTATAATCCAAGACATAGAACCGTCCCCTGTCTTATAGAGCCTTAAAATTATTAACCGCGATTTGAATTTAACTCATTTTTCTGAACCAAATCAATCTTTCTAAGGGGCAGTCGATTTTGTATGTACCGCCCTCATATTCTTTGCCGTCATCTGCAAGCCATTTACCTTTGGGAAGCACCACCTGGCGGCTGTAGGTATCTTTGGTGATAACGGGAGCAACAAGAATTTCATCCTCAAGCATAAACTCGTCGAGTATGTGTGCATAGCCCTTGTGGGGATAGTTATATTCAAGATTTCGTAGAATAGGCTCACCGCTTTGCTCCGAACGGGTTACCATTTCGATTATCTCCTCGTTCATTTTCGAATGAAGCTTGCCTGCCTCGATAACCAGGTTGCAATGTTCGGGGCTAAGGCAATCCCAAGGAGCCTTTGAATATTGCATCATAGGGAACATAGCCGAACACTGAGCCCAGCGTACGAACAACTCGCCGTCAATGGGTTTACCGGGATTGAAGTCGATCCATGAGCCGCCGCCTACCATATCAGGGCAAATAAAGGGGTGTCCGATAAGCCCCTGAGCAATCGACATAGGAATAAGGGAGTCGATACCGTTGTTTTCCCAACGATGACCGCGATCGCAAAGACGTTGGATAGTGTTAAGGGCAGCCCCTTTGAAGGTGTCTTTATATTCGTGGTAGTCGTATTTCGAGGCGAATTTATTCCAAGCGAAGTTAAGTTGACGGGAGTTGAGGCCAGAACTCAGGTTGGTGGAGTATTCTGTGTCACCACCGCCATTTATACAGTTTTCGTACATATCAACCGAGCCGCCGTCGAACTTGAAACCGTCGATTCCATAGTCGTTTATCAGGTTCTGTAACTGATTGTCTAAAAACTCAAAGTCGGTAGGATTATCAAGGTTGAGTATAGCGGAAAAACCGTTCCACCAATGGAAAAGTGCAGGAACGTAGGGGGCTTTTTTTGTTCTAATAAACAGGCGCTCATCCTCTTTATGAATACTGTTGGATTCATTATAGTGGTCAATAAAAAATTTACCGTCGGGGCAAACCAAAGGCACCACCCAAAGTAAAACCTTAAAGCCCATTCCGTGCAGTTCATTCACCATAGCTTTAGGGTCAGGAAACTTTAGTGGGTCAAAGGTCCAGTTACCGTATCGACCGTGCCAACCTTCGTCAATCATCAGAATGCCGGGCTCAAAGCCATTGTCGATAATGGCGTGAGCATAGCGAAGCACATGCTCCTGAGTGGGTTCGTAAAGACACTCGATCCAGGTGTTATATTGCACAGTTTTGAAGAATTCACGGTTAAGAACTCTACCGTCGGTAGGGAAGAATTTCTGTCGAGCATAAAGGAAGGCGTCTTTAAGGGTATTTCCACCTTCGATGAGAATGATTTCCTCATCACCCTCCAAGGTTATTTCACCATTTTTAAAATCAACCACAAAGGCATCCTCGCTCCAAATGATACGTCCTAAATTTGAAATAAATAAGGGCATCGTTTCGTTTGGTGCGTTTCTGCGAAAATCTCTCGTAAGCCGGGTGGATTTATTGAATGGCATCTGACATCCGTCAACGTTTGTACCGCCCCACCAAAGCTCATTTTTCAACATTTTTACAACCAATTTCATCGTAAATAGCTCCTCGGAAATTCTTGTAGCTTAAGTATATGATCAAGACTGTGAATTGTCAATAAATATGACAAAGACGAGAAACAACTAATTTTATATTTCCATAAGATGCGCAATAGAGGGGGCACTTTCCCCCTATCCTGTTGATCAATGATCTACTTCATATCAACCATTATCCCATAAAAAAGTCTTTGTTCTAAATAAAAAATGTGCAGGGATTCTGTTTTTGGAATCCCGACACACTCTTTCACTTATGATGCGTCTTTTAACGCTTTTTCATCGGCCACCTGCCCAGCTGTTTCCAACATATTTTCTGCGAATATAGCATAGCCCTTGGGCGGATCGTTTACGAACACATGGGTAATCGCGCCGACGAGCTTGCCGCTTTGCAAGATCGGCGAACCGCTCATACCTTGCACAATGCCGCCGGTGATCTCAAGAAGCGTAGGGTCGGTAATTTCCACGATCATGCTACGTGTTCCGGTTGTATCGTGATATCGTATCTGCGTGATCGTCACATCATATAATTTTGGTTGATTTCCCGCAACGGTCGTGTAGATTTGTGCACGACCGTTTTGTATTTCTTGTTTGAGCATAATTGGTACCAAATTTCCGCGAAAATCCGAAACCTCACCGTAGACACCGCTCTGGCAATTACGTCTTAATGGGCCAAAAGAACCGAAATCAAAGCCACCGCGTAATTCACCAGGTGTACCGACCTGACTTCTGGTAACACCGTAAATACGAGCGGGTACGATTTCGCCGGAAGAAATGGGAATGATATTACCGGTATCTACGTCACACACAGCGTGTCCGAGACCTGCTAAAACATGGGTGTCGGGATCGTAAAATGTG
>JAZOQQ010000223.1:0-9342 GCA_045656165.1 Acutalibacteraceae bacterium | reverse complement strand
AAAGTCCTCAACAGTAATGTTAAGTTCAGTGACTGTCTTATTGTATACTTCAAACTCACTAGCAGTCTTATTGACAGTGCCATTGTATTTATTATCACCAGCGTAGTAAACTGTAGCGTTGTACTTACCGACAGGTAAAGCAACAACGCAACCGAACCCATTCGAATTTACCTCGCACGGACAAAAATGCAAGGTGGTGGAATAGACTTCCACGACCGTGCCTTTCGGTAAATAAAACGCCGTAAATTTCGAAGAATCAATACGGTTATCTACAATATCCCAAACGTGTCCGAGGATCAATACCAGATCGGTAACGGCAATGTTTACTTCACTGGAAGTGTGCCACTCAGTCGCGTTCAAAAAATTACTATGGCCCCAACAAAAGCCGATCTGCGTCGGCAGAGTGCCGAAACACTCGTTTTGAATGCGTTTAGCGATACTCAGTGATTCAAACGACTCAACGGACGGAAGATACATCGAACCGTTTTCAACCGATTCCATTGCTTGTGCCGCTTGTTCAATTTCAGCGGTATCCATACCGGTGATAACACGACCGAACGATCGAAAAAGGTCGCTATTCACCGCATGAATGGCTATCTCGTTTTTTTGGTTAAGCAACTCCAGCATAGTTAAAACTCCGTTCTACGATAGCACAATAGAGATATGCCGTACGGCATATCTCTATTGTTTTACTGTCAGCGATGGACGATCCAGTCATGTTCCGGATCGTTACTACGATTAAATCCCTGATAATCGCCGGCCATTAACCACAAAAAATACGTTTGGTAGCCCGGCGTGGAAACGGTAGTATGATACCCGTACGGAAATTCCACAAGCTCATCGTTTTTTACGCGATACGACTCGTCAATTTCGCCATCAGCCGTGTACAAACATTGTACCGCAAAGCCCTGTTTCGGGTCAAACAGAAAATAATAAATTTCTTCAGCAACACACTCATGAGGCATGTTGTTAACATCGTGTTTATGCGGCGGGAAACCTGCCCAGTTACCTTCGGTACAATACGCTTCGCCAATCGTGAGCACCTTAGCATTGGAATTACCGTCAATAATAAAGCTGGTTTCACGCTCGTACGGCGGCTCGCCCAGTAGTTTCAAAACGACATGATCCTCACGTAAGACCTGCGGCTCGGTTTTTTCATCAACCGGCGTAGCACAAACGGCAATTTTGACAGGATCAATCGCTTCAATTGCCAGCACTTGCTCTTTCGGCATATAAAAACTTTCGGCTTTGCGGTTTTCAAAGACGTTTGAACGGTTACCGATATTTTTCCATTCTTCCCCGTTCACTACCACATTGCAATGCCCTTCCAGCATAATAAACGCGGTTTCCTTGTCTTCGGTATCAAAACCCAGTGTTTCACCGGCATCCAGTTCAATAATACCAAATTCCAGTTTTTTCAACGAGCATTCACCGATCTTGCAGATCGGGGTATACCCTTTTTTCGGTATATAGGCCTTTTTAAAGTTCATACCCATTCTCCTTCATATATGCTTTCACCGTGTCAAAAGACGGGACACTTTCACGCGCACCGACACCAGTGCATTTTATTGCTGAAACCGCGCTGGAGAAATGGCAACATTTCTCATAGTCGTACCCCTTGACAACAGCCGCTGCAAAGGCACCGTGGAACACGTCACCTGAACCATTGGAATCCACCACATCGGCAGGATAAATCGGATAGCAACGCATTGTAACGCCGTCGTAAATAAGTCCACCGCGCTTACCTTGAGTGACAACAACGATTTCAGGCAGGTATTGTTCATAGAGTTTCTTTGCCGCCTCTTCCGCCGTTTCGCAGCCGGTGTGACCGAGCGCAAATTCTTCTGACGGAATCATAATATCGGTGTACGCTAACAAGCGCTCTACCTGCGGATATAACCCACCGCAATCGTACAAGACTTTTGTTCCGTGTTTCCGCGCATATTGCGCTGCTTCCACTGCCGCTTCCATTTCGTTACCGTCTACCATCAGCAGTTCGGCCTGCGCGATGGCTTTTTTTTGCGCGTCAGAAATCCTCAGAGGCGGCAAGTCACCTTTATCAAACACACAGGTACGGCTCGACGAATCGGCACTTAACCAAATAACCGATGAAAACGAGCGATAACCGCTTTCAATACGAATCAGCGACGTATCTACACCATATTTCTCAAAATCCCGTTTAAGAAATACTCCGCCGTTGTCATCCGACAAAACGCCGATATAAGCCGTACTCTCCCCTAATTTTTGAGCCGCTACCAAACCGGTGGCCGTCGGACCACCGCCGGCGGGTTTACTGCCGGCTGCGCGCATTTTGGTATCTTCGGTCGGGTAAGTGGGAATGTTGTACAGCGTGTCCATGACACAAGCGCCGATTCCGACGATCTTACTCATATATCCGCCTTTCCGTCTGCACCAACCAGTAAAATACGGGTCTTGCAGAATTCCTTTACCGCTTCAATAGGTTTTTTCATAAAATTGTCTACCGCAATCGCACGGTCAGGTTTTTGGAGTTCTTCCAAGCAAGAATCCAAAAAGGCATAACAAATATCCGTGGCAAAATTCATTTTGCGAATACCTGCCGCAACACCTTTTTTGATTTCTTCATCCGGCACACCGGATCCGCCATGCAAAACAAGCGGTTTACCACCGGTAGCTTCACGGATAGCACGAATACGATCGATATCCAGTTTCGGCGGTTTGGTATAGCGGCCATGTGCCGTACCTACCGCTACCGCCAAGCACGCCACGCCGGTTTCTTCAAAGAAACGTTTCGCTTCTTCCGGTGTGGTAAATTCATCCATTTCATCATCGGTTACCGTGCCAATATGGCCGAGTTCGCCTTCTACTTGAACATCCGTATACGCACAGGTGTCCACGACGCGTTTCGTAAGGGCGATGTTCTCTTCAAACGGCAATTTAGAACCATCTAACATAATGCCGGTGGCACCCCAGCGCAGTGCACGACTGGTTTCCAGTTCCGACGGACCATGGTCTAAGTGAAAACAAATCGGGACGGTTGCCCTACGTGCCGCCGCAACAACTACGGGCGACAAATAGTAGCCCGCTTCTTCTTTAAACAAGCGCGGATAGATCTGCAAAATGGCAGGAGCGCGCATTTCTTCGGCAGCTTTAACGGCACCCATAGCGGTTTCCATGTTATAGACATTAAACGCAGGAACTGCGAACTCACCTTTCTCGGCAAGGTCTAAAACTGTTTTGAGATTAACAAGCATGTCGGATCCCTCTTATTTCAAAATCAGATCTTCAATAGAAAGCACTTGCACATCGGTCGACTCCACCGCTTTGAGCGAAGCGAACTCCGATACGCTGGCGGTTACTATTGCCGTTTCACCAATACTGCGCGCATTGAACAAGCGGCGTTCCGCTACCATTTTGATAACGTTCGGCAGATACTGGGCCATCAGGATATCCCCCGCCCAAATGGTTTCCTTGCGGTTGCAAAGCATCTCGTGTAAAGTTGCAGTCTTTTGAATGATGGCACGCGGTTCTTCGGTTTCCTCTAAATCACGAGCCAACGCAAACGGATCTTGGTACACAACGGTAAGATTGCTCTTTTCCACTTTCAGATCGCCGGAATCAATCAAATCCGCGACAAAAGATGTAAAGGTTTTTACCTTTGCGGACAGGTTCAAACCATATTCCTTGTAAGTACGTTTAATAACTTTGGCGTCATTGGGGTCATAGGCAATCACCGTTTGATAAGCATTCATAACGTCAACAGCGGTCGCCATTTGGTCTTTGACGTCCTGTGCAGCACCGATAAGGAAATCCAATTGCGCACCGCTCGCCGGTTCTTCCGCTAACACGGTAAACGTCACACCCGCTTTTTCCAACACACGGATAGCTTTGATGGCCTGTGTAGGAACCATATAGCGCGCATCCGCACCGAGGAACAGCAAGGTATCGGTCGGTCGACTATGAGCCGCGATTGCCGTTTGTAAGTCGGCATCCAATTCGGTTTTTCCGTAGGCGTTACCGTGATCTAAGCAGTTGTCAACCAGCGTTTCAATGTAGGCAGGCAGTTTGCCTTCTAAAGCGGCTTTCAAGCGCGTTTCTTTGGCAAACATGACCGGATCCCAACCGGTAACGCAAACGTTTACGCAAGCGCCACAAGTGGCACACTCGTAGACGTTGTCCATAATTTCTTCAAGTTCAATGGCTTCGCGGTTAACCAGCGAAATACCCAGTGCGCGTGCGCGAGGTGTACTGCGCTCGTGGCCGGTTGCGTTACCAATCGGACAAATATGATGGCACATCCAGCAAAAGCGGCAAGAATCTACATGCTGTTTGCATTTTTCAGAAAGATTCATGATTTGTTTCCTCCCTTACAGACCCAGTTTGAACGGATTCATGATACCATTAGGATCCAAGGTCTTTTTAAGACCTTCAAACACCTGCATGGCCGGACCGTATTGTTCTTTCATTAGGCGACCCAGTTTAATACCGACACCGTGGTGATCGTTAACAACGCCGCCATGTGCCAAAGCCGCACGAACACCGCACGACCACACCGCTTGATGCAAGCGTAACGCTTCGACAGGATCTTGCGGCACGTCTTTACCCTCAATGATAAAGCGATCATACACCATCGCACCCCACTCGTACCAATGCGAGAAGTGAGCAATAAACTTCGCTTGCGGGAAGTTGGTTTCGATTGCCTCTTTCATGGCCCAGTAGATTTCTTCAATCTTACCGTACGGGGCAATGGTATCCATCGTACCAAACATCTGCGGAATATCCATCATATGACCGGGATAGAAGAACGTAATCTTCTCTTCCCACCATTTTTCACCGTATTCGCTGCCAAGGTCTTCGGCACCATATTTGGCAAAAGTCTTAAGAAGAATCTTCTCTTCCACTTCCACCATCTCTTTATCGCCTTCGTAGGCAATGTTCATGAACGCACCTTTGCGCTCTACGCCAACGATTTTTTTGATAAGTGATGCCGTTTCGGCTTCATCATACAACCGCATAACTGAGGGCTTGAATTTTTGAAGAAGTTCACGGGATGCTTTGAACGCGCCCGACATATCTTGGAATAAGAAGCCGCGGAAACGACGTTCTTCCGGCTGATCAAAAATACGGATCTGTGCTTTAGTGATGATACCAAGCGTGCCTTCTGATCCAATAAAGATCTGGTTCAAATCAGGGCCGGCAGCATGTTTTGGTGCCGAACACGTATTAATGATGTCGCCATTAGGCAAAACCACTTCCATTTGCAACACCATATCGTCAATTTTACCGTATTTTGTGGAGCAAACACCGATACCGCGATGCGCTAAGAAGCCGCCTACCGTCGAGCACGTGAGCGAAGACGGATAATGCATAGTCGCCTTACCAACTTCGTTAGCGGCCCACTCAATATGTTTGTAGATTGCACCGGTACCACATTCAATGTACATACCCTCGGTATTGACTTCAAAGATTTGATTCATGCGCTTGGTATCCAATACGATACCACCACATACCGGAATAGCACCACCCTGCGTTCCGCCGCCGGCGCCCCAAGTTGTCACGGGAATCTTGTAATAGTTGGCAATTTTCACAACCTTGGAAACCTCGGTCGCATCTTTCGGGCAAACAACAAAATCCGCTTCAGGCATACGGCAACCGCGATCTGCCCACATACGCGATAACCAGTAGTAGTCGACACTGTGCGTTACTTTGTCGATAGCACGGGTAGAGCAGTTTTCTTTACCCACCGCGTCTTCCAACTCTGTTAAAATCATGGCAAACAGAAACTCGTTCATTTGATAATGCATATCTTTCGCTCCTCTTTCGGTTAGTTATCCAGTGTGGTATCCACATATAAATTCGGGAAATACTTGCAAAATTCGCGCAATTCCTTTGTATAATCACCCGCTATCTCGCAGAAATGATGAATATACGGACCATCAAGCAAGCGATCTTCAACAGCTTGCAGATTATCAAATTCGCCCCACAAATACGTACCGTGAGTCTGCGGGCCGGGGACTGTGTGACATGCAAGCGGTAAAATCATATACTTGCCGCTTTCCTGATCCATACGTGCAACCGTATACACACCGTCACGCACACGGAACCATTCACGCTGATTCACAAGACGCGCCGTACTGTCCGGTGCTTTGCATGACAACGGGAACGGGCCGCAATGCCACAGTAATTCCGCATTGATGTTTTCGGGATGACGTACGGTGAATTCACCGAGGAACGGTTTACCCTCGCCTAATGAAGTGGCGCTGAGCAATACCATTGTCATCGCACAATGCATGTCGCTTTCACAGGCGATGATATAACCCATGTCATTCAAAATGCCATAAACCGCACACGGCGCCAACCCATCAAACAACTGCGGCGTTGCTGTCCAGCATTCTGCCGAGATAACGTCTAAATCGTTTTCGTCAAACAGTTGCTTATAAGTAATCACCAAAGCGGCCATGCGCGTTACATAAGCAGGAGTCAGATCGTCCATCTTATAGTTTTCGTTAATATAAGTTTCAATTTCAGCGATTTCGTCCCGATTGTTTTCCATAACAAAACGGAACTTATCCTGCAACACCGCCAAATTAAAGGGTTTGATACGCACGCCGAAGCGCTCCATCAGTTCGCCCTCGTTCCAAATAACCGAGAAAAACGGAGACGGACGAATACCGACCTGTCCGATACGCAGACCGGTGAAATTTTTCACCATACACGCTACGCGCACAAAACTATCGAACCCACGGCGGAATTCCGCAGATTCCACACGGCAACACGGCAAATGTGAGAACGGAATATGATAACGTTGCATTTGGCGCGACACACCAAACAAGCCGCATTGGGAGTCAGTAGGACGCATACCATCTTCATAGTATTCGTCATCCAACGGCGCCCAAAGTAACAACGGTTTGCCGAGCGCTTTGGCGATATCGGCCGCGGCTTCTTCGTTACCGAAATTACAATTGATTATCATGACGGCATCAACTTGTTCCGCGCGGAAGCGCTCCACGATCGCAGCAGCCGATTCATCATCAAAAATTAAATCAGCACAGCCAAGACCTTTGCTATCCACAAACGAAACTTTATCGTTTGCAAAGTGCTTTTCAATGTACTCAACGAAACGATGACCACGTTCCTCTGCCGACACCCACGTTAAAAACGTTTTAGCAGGACGCGGTGTGGTGTTTCGACGCATCGGAATTAAACCGATTTTCACCTTATAATCCAGCATAAACTCCCTCCTGATTCCAGCAACTGATCGTTGCCGTAACATTACAGGATAATCATACCATAATTCACGATGTTTCGCAAGTTTTGTCGGAATTAAATTTCATTTTTGTTGACATTTTTTTGTAAATATTGTAAGATGGTGAAAATAATTTTCATTTTGAGGTGCTGAATGGAATCAACGATCCACCGCATTCGGCGGTTATACAACGACATGGGTCCCGGCGAAAAGAAAATCGCCGATTACGTACTGAACAACACGCAAGAAACAATTGACAGTTCTATCAGCGAACTGGCAGAGCGCTGTGGATGCGGTGATGCAACCATCGTGCGATTTTCGCGACGTTTGGGGTTTGAAGGATTTCAGGCGCTAAAGATCGGCATTGCTGCCGAAATGGGTTCTATCTCCTCTATCGGCACGGAAATTGAAGTGACTGACACTTGCTTTGATATTTTTCAAAAACGCATTTCAGATATTTTGATCGCCCTGCAAAACACCGAATCTGTGCTTGATGTGAACGATTTGGAACTGGCAGCCAAAACCATCATGAACGCCAAGCACATCGTAATTTTCGGGCTCGGCAACTCCGCCGCCATAGCCGGCGATGCGGCACACAAATTCTTACGTGTTGGCTTGCGCGCACAGTCCTGCTGTGACAACCACTTACAAGCCATTGTTGCTTCACATTTAGATGCCGACAGTGTCGCTATCGGCATTTCCCATTCAGGCGCTTCCAAAGATATTATTGAGGCACTGCGCATTGCCAAGAACGGCGGTGCCAAAACAATTTGCGTCACCAATTACGGTGCTTCTCCCCTCACGGCCGCCGCTGATATTTCACTGTTTACCCAAGCAGATGAGACCAAGCATTCCATACTGGCCATGAGTTCCCGTATCGCACAATTGGCGATTTTCGATGCCATTTACACCTATATCGTTGTGCACGCGGATCAAACATCAATGCAAGCGATTTATAACACTGAAATGGCACTCAAGCAAAAAAAATATTAAAAAAAAGCCGGTTGCTCAGCAACCGGCTTTTTTATTATAAGGATTTAACCGAAATCGTATCGTTTTCAATCGATACGTGTACCGCACTTAACAAAGCACCTTGTGCGTGAACGATAAGTGTGGTAACAGGATCTTCCACTTCTCGGCGAATCACGTTGCGCAGATCGCGTGCACCACGTTTTCCGCCATGCGCTTTTTCAGCTAAAAGGGCAGGTATTTCAGGTGTCCACGTCAACGTGATATTACGTTCCGCCAATGGAGCAACCAATTCCGACAACATCAGTTGCGCAATTTGGGCATAGTTTTCAAGACTCAGAGGTGTGAAATTGACCACCTCATCTACACGGCTGATAAATTCCGGACGTAAGAATTCCGACAATGCTTTCGTGGCCTTGTCTTTGGATGCTTCAACATCGGTCTTGCCAAAACCCATAAGATTATCACGGAATTGGCTACCGGCGTTGGATGTCATAACAATGACGGTATTTTCAAAATTCACAATGCGGCCGTTTGCGTCGGTAACGCGACCCTCGTCTAAAATTTGCAATAAAATGTTCAAGACATCCGGATGCGCCTTTTCAATCTCATCCAATAGAATCACGGAATAGGGCTTACGACGTACCTTTTCGGTCAATTGTCCCGCTTCATCGTAACCAACATAACCGGGAGGCGAACCGATAATACGCGACACCGCATGTTTTTCCATAAACTCCGACATATCCAGCCGAATCAGCGTGTCCGGTGTATCAAACAACTGGGCCGCCAAGACCTTAACCAGTTCAGTTTTACCGACACCTGTTGGACCAACAAAAATAAAGGATGCAGGTCGACGACGCGGGCTGATTTGCACGCGGCCGCGACGAATGGCTGCCGCTACCAATGCAATTGCCTCGTCCTGACCGATCACGTGGCGGCGTAATTCATTTTCCAAATCCGCCAGTTTAGACAATTCGTTTTCACGTATTTTAGATGCAGGAATTCCCGTCCACAATTCCAAAACACAAGCAATATGTTCTTCAGTAAGCGGCATATTGAGGACCGTGTCACGCAGTTTGGCGATCGCGTCCTGCGTTTTAAGAAGTTCGGCACGAATATTCGCAATCTTTTCGTAATCCGCTTCCTCT
>JAZOQQ010000222.1:0-8889 GCA_045656165.1 Acutalibacteraceae bacterium | reverse complement strand
TATTCGGTCGGCGATAGGATGTGCGCCTCGGCGATCGGTTCTTCCGCAAAATCTATGTTAGCGGGATCGGGATAGTTGGTAGGGTTATCGATCATTTCCACCGTACCGTCGGTGCGGTGAATGTGATAAATCACGCTCGGTGCGGTGGTAATGAGATCCAAATCGTACTCGCGCTCCAACCGTTCTTGAATGATCTCCATGTGCAGCAGTCCCAAGAAGCCGCAACGGAAACCAAAGCCAAGCGCCACCGACGTTTCGGGTTCAAAAGTAAGCGATGCATCGTTTAACTGTAAGCGCTCCAACGCTTCACGCAGATCTTGGTAATGCGCACCGTCGGCAGGAAACACACCGCAGAATACCATGGGGTTGACCTTGCGATAACCCGGTAACGGTTCAACGGCCGGGCAGTTGGCCAGCGTTACCGTATCGCCCACGCGTGCATCGTGCACCGTTTTGATGGAAGCCGCAATATAGCCGACTTGCCCCGCATGCAACGAACCGCACGGTTCCAGCGATCCCGCCCGCATAATGCCGACCTCCACCACGTCAAATGTGGCACCCGTCGCCATCATCCGAATGGTATCGCCGACCTTTACGGTACCTTCCTTTACGCGAATGTAAACGATAACGCCCTTGTAACTATCGTAATAACTGTCAAAGATCAACGCTTGCAACGGGGTTTCGTCTTCCCCTTTCGGTGCAGGGATCTTTTCCACAATGGCTTCCAACACATCTTCAATGTTCGTGCCCATTTTAGCAGAGATCAGTGGCGCATCCGAAGCGTCAATCCCAATAATATCTTCGATTTCGGCGCGTACTTCTTCGGGACGCGCAGAAGGTAAATCAATTTTGTTGATAACCGGTACGATCTCCAGCCCGTGCTCCACCGCCAGATATGTATTGGCGAGCGTCTGTGCTTCAATCCCCTGTGAAGCATCCACGATCAAAATAGCGCCCTCACAGGCCGCCAGCGAACGCGATACCTCATAGTTAAAGTCCACGTGGCCGGGGGTGTCGATCAAATTGAAAATATAGGTCTGTCCGTCTTTGGCATCGTAAGACACCGTCACGGCATGCGCTTTAATGGTAATGCCGCGCTCACGTTCCAGATCCATGCTGTCCAACAGCTGGTTCTCCATATCCCTGAGCGCGACCGCGCGCGTTTTTTCCAGAATACGGTCGGCTAACGTGGATTTGCCATGGTCAATATGTGCAATGATGCAAAAGTTGCGGATATGCTCACGCGATACCGCCATATTCCGTTCACCTCACTATCTGTTTATAACACCGTGCCGTCGCTGTGTTGCGGCACACCATCTTCACTCACCGTAATATCCGTAATATCCGAATGCGTATATTTGCGAATATCGCGCATGCGGAACTGATCAGCGGAGGTTGTAAAGGTTACCGCCATGCCGTGACGCTTGGCACGCCCCGTCCGCCCGATGCGGTGCAAATAATATTCGTTTTCCTCGGGAATATCATAATTGAAAACGGCTTCTACATCATCCACGTCGATACCGCGCGCCGCCACATCGGTAGCAACCAGTATTTCAAACTTGCCTTTGCGGAAGCCCTCCATCACACGGTTGCGCTGACCTTGCGGAATATCCCCGTGCAGGCAATCAACCGATAACTTGCGTTTTTGCAATTGCTTGTTCAGCCACGCTACCGTGCTTTTGCGGTTACAGAAAATCATGGCACGATGCAAGTCCAAATGCTTGGCGATCGCAACGATTGCGTCGATACGTTCGCTTTCGGCGGCCTCCATTGCATATTGCGTGATTTGCGGACGGGCTTCCCCTTCCGCCTCCACCGTGATCTCCACCGCGTCACGCTGGTATTCCCACGCCACATTCATCACTTCGCGAGAGATGGTCGCGCTGAACAATACCACCTGCGTATCACCCGGTGTGCCGTTGATGATCTTGCGTACGTCGCGGATAAAACCCATCTTCAACATTTCGTCCGCTTCGTCCAACACCACCGTGTACACGTTGCCGAGCCACACGGTACCGCGATTCATGTGATCTAATAAACGGCCGGGTGTCGCCACCACAATGGTCGGTTTTTTCTTGAGTGCAGTGATCTGACGATTGATAGGTTGTCCACCATATAACGCTACCACACGGATCTGCGGCATAAACATGGCGAGTTGTTGCAGATCATCGGTAATCTGAATGCACAATTCGCGGGTCGGGCAAACCACTACCGCCTGAATATCGGCACAATCGGGACGGTAACATTCCAAAAGCGGAATACCGAAAGAACAGGTCTTGCCCGTTCCGGTTGGCGCCTTGGCAATCACATCACGCCCTTCCAACATCGGTAAGATCGCCTGCTGTTGGATCGGTGTGGGTTCCGAAAATCCCATTTTTTCCAGAGCTTGCATCAATTCAGGACGCAACTCAAATTCTTCAAAACCCAACGCCTGTGCCATTATGGTATACCCCTCCATTGTATATTTGGATTAGTATATCATAAAAATTCGATTAGAGCAAGCAAAAAATCACACTAACTGCCATAATTTTCGAGTAATTTTTCCAGTTCAGCATCGTTGTTTACGAGGATCCGTTCGCGTAAGCGTTCCTGTTCTTCTTCCGGTAATGTACGCACCGTAATCTCATATACTTCGATTGGCCTGTCCGCATCCTTTTCAAACAGCGCAACCTGTCCTTCCCATTCGCCGAGCTGACAAGTGCCCGTTTGCTCTTTCGGTTGCGCCACCGCTGCCGGTTCGCTTGGAATAAATACGCTGGCCCATGCCGCCACCCCGATAAACAGCAGACACACCAACACAACAGGCGTCATACGCGCCCGCGTTTTTTCATTCATGATCATTGCCCCTTTCTCCTGTTAGTGTGCGGCAATGCATGTGACGGTATACAAAGTTTACAATTTTGATATTTGACATTTCGCTTTTCGTGCTATAATATAGAGGTGAATTAACATGACGTAGTATCGCCGTTTACGGCGTATAGCAATAAGGAGGATACCCGATGGCTGTCAAAAAACCGGCGTGGCTCACACGTATCACGGATTTCTTCGGCACCAAAAAAGGCCGTTCCGTTCTGCATGCAGCAGGTCGAACCGCCCTGACGATCGGTTTGGTACTGGTGTTAACATTCTGTATCGTGGCCTGTGTGCTCACGGTATTCGTTGCCACCAACTTCACGGGTCAAGATAACTTGCCCGATGTGGATGCGATCAACGAAAACCAAACCACCATCATCATGGCGCTTAACGAGAAAACCGGAGAGTACGAAGAATACCAGCGCTTAAGCGGTATCAAACGTATCTTTACCCCCATGAGCGAGATGCCGCAGAACATGAAAGACGCAGTCGTCGCCATTGAGGACGAACGTTTCCATTCCCACTACGGTGTTGACTGGAAACGTACCATCTCGGCGTTCGCCAACTTGATTTTGCACTTCAACTCCACCGAATACGGCGGTTCCACATTGACCCAACAACTTATCAAGGTTATGACAGGCAATGACGACCACTCGGTACAACGTAAGATCACCGAGATCCTCTCCGCCGTGGAAATGGAAAAATACTACACGAAAGACGAGATCTTGCAGGCATATCTCAACATGATGCCGCTGCCGGGCAACGTCACCGGCATCGGCGCGGGTGCCAACTATTTCTTTGGCGTAGATGCAGAGGATTTAACGCTGGCACAGTGCGCCGCCCTTGCCGCCATGACGAATAATCCGGCCAAATACAATCCTTACCGTTATCCCGAGAATCTGCGCAGCCGACAGCGTGTGGTATTGTACAAAATGTACGAGCTGGAGTTCATTACGGCCGACGAATATCAACAAGCACTCGGCGAAGAGTTGTATTTCAAGAGCAGTGCCAAGACGAGCGACGTTTACGGTTGGTACACCGATATGGTGATCGACGACACGATCGAGTCGTTGATGCAAACCTACGGCTACAGCGAAGCGCAAGCCACCAACATGGTGTTCTACGGCGGCCTGACAATTTATTCGTGTGTTGACCCTGTTGCGCAAGCCAAAGTCGAAGCGGTATACGCTGACGATAACAATTTCCCTGCCGCAATCAAGACCGACGTCGTGCAACCCCAAGCTGCCATTTATATCATGGACTACACCGGCAAAGCGGTTGCCGTCGCAGGCGGTCGTGGTGAGAAGGATGCTGACCGTATCCTGAACCGTGCCACCCACTCGTTGCGCCAACCCGGTTCTGCCATGAAGCCGATCGCAGTATACGCACCGGCTGTCCAGTACAACCTCATCAACTATTCGTCTGAAGTGCCGGACGCCCCCATTACGCTGAAAAACGGTACGTTGTGGCCGAAAAACTATAATCAATCCAAGCCAAAAGATAGCGGTATGACGACTGTTGACGTAGCCGTGCAAAGTTCGATGAATACCGTGGTCGCGCAACTGGTTCAACAAATGACTCCGCAGCGTTCTTTTAACTTCCTAACCGGTCCGTTGAATATGACGTCATTGGTCGCCGACAACGGTAAGGGTAATTCGGATATTGACTACGCCCCGATGGCACTCGGTGGTTTAACAAAAGGCGTATACCCGCGCGAGATCGCGGCGGCTTATCAAATGTTCGGCAACGGTGGTTATTATAACGAGCCCTATTCGTTTACCCGTGTGGTACAGAATAACAAGGTAATCCTGCGCCACTCCGCTTCGCCGGTGCAGGTGTTAGATGAAGATTCTGCTTACGTGATGAACCGCTTGTTGCAAACCGTCGTGCGCGGCAGCAACGGCGCCACCGCCGGTGCTTTGCGTAACCACTGGGGAAAATGGGAAGTGTTCGCCAAAACCGGTACCACCCAGCAAAACAACGACGTTTGGTTGGTTGCCGGTACGCCGAAATACGTGGCGGCAAGCTGGTTCGGTTACGATAAGAACCAAGCTCTTACCGCCAAACAAACCTCAACGGCACGTAACTTGTGGAACAAATCCATGCTGGCAATCCACGAGGGTTTGGAACCCATGTCCTTCACCAAAACAGGTGCCACCGTGGAATACGACTTCTGTTCCGAAACCGGTCTGCTTGCCACCGCAAATTGTCCGAAAAAACGTGTCGGCGTTTACAAAGCCGATCACGTGCCGGAAGTATGTCTGAAACACATTTCCGGTTTGACAGGCGGGACCGTCACCGATCCCACAACCCCCGCTGCACAATGACTTTTCAAGCACCTGAACCGCCGTTCAGGTGCTTTTTCTTATAAAAAGAAATAAAAACAAAAAATAATCAATTTTCCTCTTGATTTTTAGAATGCGGTGTGCTATAGTGTTTTCATTCGTGAAACGACTGTACGTGGGTGGTGGACAACTTATGCATCAGTTAACACAAACCGGCGAATGGCTCGCGGTACGTGCCGACGTGTTGCCGGACGTGTACCGAAAAGTTGTTGCCGCGCAAGAAGGGTTAGCTTCCGGGCGTTATGCTTCGGTCAGCGAAGCGGTGCGCGATTGCGGACTGTCACGCAGTGCGTTTTACAAATATAAAGATGCTGTTGCACCACACGTACCGTCACAAGCAGAGTCCCCGCTCATGACGGTGGAACTCACGTTGCAGGATTGTCCCGGTGTTCTGTCGGCTCTGCTGTCGTGTTTTGCCAAAGCAGGTGCAAACATCGTCACCGTCAATCAGCAGACTCCCAGCGGCGGCAGCGCACAGATCACGCTGTGTGCCAAGACAGAAGGGTTATCCTTGCCGCTTGATAAGTTCATAAAGGAAATCACCAAAATCCCCGGTGTGCAGCGTATCAACAGCATTCGCTAAACACCGCCGTTCAGAAAGGTAGAGACGTATTACATGATTTCAGTAGCCATTTTAGGTCACGGTGTCGTTGGTTCGGGCGTTGCCGAAGTGTTAATGCAAAATGCGGCGCATATCGCCGATAAAGCGGGGGATGCGTTGCAAGTAAAACGCATTTTGGATCTGCGCGCTTTCCCCGAACTGCCCTACGCCGATCTGTTCACCACCAACTTTGACGAGATACTGCAAGACGAGGACATCCGCATCGTGGTGGAAACTATGGGTGGTGTGCATCCGGCCTATGATTTTGTCAAAGCAAGCTTGCTCGCCGGTAAAAGCGCCGTAACGTCCAACAAGGAACTGGTTGCCGCCAAAGGCGATGAGTTACTGCGTATCGCCAAAGAACAAAACGTCAACTTTTTGTTTGAAGCAAGTGTCGGTGGCGGTATTCCGATCCTGCGCCCGCTCGCGCAATGCTTGGCAGGTAACGAGATTGTGTCGATCGCAGGCATCTTAAACGGTACCACCAACTTCATGCTCACGCGCATGGTAGAGGATGGCATGGATTTTGAAAGTGCGCTGAAACTCGCACAGGATCTCGGTTATGCCGAACGCAACCCTTCCGCCGACGTAGACGGTCACGATGCCTGCCGCAAGATCTGCATTTTAGCCGCCCTTGCTTACGGTAAGCATGTGTACCCCGATCAAGTATATACCGAAGGTATTTCCGCCATTACGCCCACCGACGTGCAATACGCCGCCGCCATCGGCCGCGTGATCAAACTCATCGGTCAAGTCAAAGCACAGGGTGACCGCATTCAATGCATGGTATCACCGCTTCTCATTCCGAAAGAAAATTTACTTGCACAAGTGAACGACGTGTTTAACGCCGTGCAAGTGTGCGGCAACGCCGTAGGCGACGTCATGTTCTACGGCAGGGGCGCCGGCAAACTCCCCACCGCTTCCGCTGTGGTAGGTGATGTCATCGATGCCGCTCAGCATCTGCGCGAGCGCAAACCGCTCGGTTGGGACGTTGGCACTCCCGACTACGTGCTGGATCCTGCCGATAATGAGTGCGCTGTTCTGCTCCGCTTTAAAACGGCAAACAAAGAGGCACTACTTTCCGCTTTAAGCGCGGCATTTGGCGAGGTCACACCCGTCTGCTGTACCGCAGCCCCGCAAAACGAATGTGCTGTTTTGACACCCGTAATGAGCGAACGCCGTTTATGTGAATGTCTGGCGACTTTCGAAGATCAACCGATCTCTCGTCTGCGCCTGTTATAAAGAGAACCATAGGAGGAATTACGATGCTTATCGTGCAAAAATTCGGCGGCAGTCCGGTCGCCGACGCCGCGAAGGTGATGAACGTTGCCAAACGGGTAACCGACACCTATCGTGCCGGCAACGACGTGGTCGTAGTCGTGTCCGCACAAGGTGACACTACCGACGATCTGATTGCCAAAGCCAAAGAAATCACCCCGAACCCCAATAAACGCGAAATGGACATGTTAATGTCCGCCGGCGAACAGATCTCCATCGCGTTATTGGCTATGGCGTGTGAACAACTCGGTTGCCCCGCCATTTCCCTGCTCGGCTGGCAGGCAGGTTTTAACACCAACTCCAAGTATTCGGCCGCGCGTATCAAAACGGTAAAGGCAGAACGTATCCGCGCCGAACTGGATAAAAAGAGAATCGTCATTGTGGCCGGTTTCCAAGGCGTTAATAAATACGACGACGTGACCACCCTCGGTCGCGGCGGTTCGGACACCAGCGCCGTAGCAATCGCGGCGGCAATGAACGCGGATCTGTGCCAGATCTACACCGACGTGGAAGGCGTATATACTGCCGACCCGCGCAAAGTACCCAACGCACAGAAACTTGACGAAATCACCTACGACGAAATGCTGGAACTGGCAACCTTGGGCGCACAGGTGCTCAACAACCGTTCCGTTGAAATGGCAAAAAAATATAACATCGAACTGGAAGTGCGTTCGAGCTTGTCCAATGCTCCCGGCACCAAAGTGAAGGAGGTCACCAAAATGGAAAAAATGTTAATTAAGAGTGTCGCGAAAGATACCGACGTCGCGCGCGTTATGGTCGTCGGCATTCCGGATGAACCCGGTGTGGCATACAAACTCTTCTCCCGCGTAGCACAGGCCCACGTCAACGTGGACATCATTTTGCAGTCGGTCGGCCGTGACGGCACCAAAGACATCACCTTTACGGTGCCCGCAGGCGAAGGCGAAAAAACGGTGGAAGCGCTGCGCGAATACTGCGATCATCTGCATGCCAAGAGTTTGGCATTCGACACCGAGATCGCGAAAGTTTCCATTGTCGGTGCCGGTATGGAAACCCACGAAGGTGTGGCTTCCCGCATGTTCGGTGCGCTGTCAGAAGCAGGCATCAACATTCAAACCATCTCCACCAGCGAAATCAAAATTTCGGTACTGATCGATCGTGCCGATGCCGATCGCGCGGTATCGGCCATCCACGCCGCTTTCTTCGACGAAGAATAAGTCCAATAAAAAAAGCCGCAAACACTTGCGGCTTTTTTATTTCTAACCGGTAAAGGAGGTGCCACCGCCATGCTCGGCGTATACGTACACATTCCCTTTTGTGCATCCAAATGCCCTTACTGCGATTTTTATTCGCTCACCAACGCAACAGACGAGCAAAAAGATCGCTATGCTGATGTGTTACTTAACTATTTGCATCAATGGGCTAAGACGTTATCACAGCCCGCCGACACGCTGTACTTTGGAGGCGGTACCCCCTCCCTGCTCGGTGCACATCGATTACAAAAAGTCATCACCGCTGCGCGCGAATTGTTTTCCATAAACGACGGTGCAGAAATCACGTTAGAAGCCAATCCCGGCGACGATCTGAGCGACGTGTTCAAGGCATTCGCAGCGGCAGGCGGTAACCGCTTATCACTCGGCGTACAAGCGGTAGATGATACGCAACTACGCATTCTCGGCCGTCGTCACACCGTGTCGGACGTAGATGCCGCCGTAACAGCGGCGACCAAGGGGGGCATACAGACCGTATCCCTTGTTCTGATGCTGGCGACATCCGGTCAAACTGCCGCCGATATCCGAACGGCCGCGCGCCGTTTTGCCGACTGGGGCGCGA
>JAZOQQ010000221.1:0-3072 GCA_045656165.1 Acutalibacteraceae bacterium | reverse complement strand
ACCGCTTGGCCTCCGACTTCCATCGCTTCTAACTTATCTTTATCGCGTTTGGTATCGGTCCATAAGATAACCGCAATGGAATTGGTGCGATCGGTAATGTAGAACGTATGGCGAATGCGCGTACCGTCGCGGAAAGCGCGGGTTTCATACCCAAACACTTCACCCCACACCAGCGCGTTATCGCCCTCTTGCAAGTCTTTAAGCGCCACGGGACGACCGTGCGGCAAGTTGCCGAACACCGAGCGTGCCGTTTCTAAATACACAGGCAGACCGTCGGCGGGTGGTGCGGTGGGATCTTCGGGGGCGGCGGGTTTCACCGAAATACCGGATTTGCCCGCTTTTTCATTGGCTTCGCGTTGTTTTTCATATTCGGCTACACGGCGGGCGGCCGCCGCGGCTTCTTCTTCGGCTTGGCGAAGCAACGCTTCGTACTGCTCGTCTACGCCGTCAATGCCCTCAAAATCCACCGTAATACGTGTGCCGAATAATTCGGCAATCAGATCACGGAACATCGCATCGGTATGCGTGGAACGCAACACGTCCAGCCGCGCACTGTTGAGCGCGATATGCCAGCCCTCGTCAGTGGCGGTGCATGTCGCATCGTTAAACGTACCGTTCACGCTGACATTGCGGCGGCGCAAAAACTGCACCACCGTATCAAAGCAATCCAGCGTTAAACTGTCAGCCGGATATTGCGGACGGATTTCCACGGTATTCAAGCACAACGCTTTGCGCAACGCTTCTTCAAGCGCTTCTACCGTTTCAAACGGACGAAAGGTTGCCATACGAATATGCGCGCACAAACGTGAATCATGTCGATTCACTTCGAGCGATTCAACGGTAGCACCGACAAACTGTTCCAATAACGTTTTGTCGGTTATGTATGCGGAAAACACCTGTGTGACTTCGGTATGATTCATAACGTCTCCAACTCTTCTATCAAAGCCGCGACCGCGTCTTGCTCAGGCACGGTGCGGATAACTTGTCCTTTTTTGAAAATTGCCACTTTCCCATCGCCACCGGCAATGCCGATGTCGGCTTCCTTCGCTTCGCCCGGACCGTTGACGATACAACCCATGACCGCTACCGTAACGGGCTTGTGGATCTGACGCAAGCGGCGTTCTACTTCGTTTGCCATGCCGATAAGGTCAACTCGCGTGCGACCGCAAGTGGGACACGAGATCAGCGTGGGTTCACCCTGCCGTAAGCCGAGTGCTTTGAGGATATCGATACCGGCTTCCACCTCACGAATGGGATCGGCGGTGAGCGATACGCGAATGGTATCTCCGATACCGTGCAGTAACAGCGAGCCGATACCGGCGGCGGATTTGATCAGCCCCATGCGTTCGGTACCCGCCTCGGTCACACCAAGGTGCAACGGATAATCGCACGCCGCGGCCGTGAGTTCATACGCCTCAACCATGGTATCCACGTGCGAAGATTTAATGGACAAGACGATATCGGTAAAATCGTATTTTTCCAACAGCGAAGCGTGATACAGCGCGCTGTCGCGCATCGCCTCGGCACACGGATGACCGTATTTCTTCAGTATTTCTTTTTCCAGCGAACCGGAATTGACCCCGATACGAATCGGAATACCGCGCATGCGGCAAGCATCCGCTACCGCTTTCACGCGGCTGTCTTCGCCGATGTTGCCGGGATTGATGCGAATCTTATCCACACCTGCGGCAGCCGATTCCAGCGCCAGTTTGTAATCAAAATGAATGTCCGCTACCAGCGGAATATCCACAGCCGTTTTGATCGCATCGATCAGTTGCACCGCCGCCATATCGGGAATTGCAATGCGCAGAATGTCGCAACCCGCCGCTTTAAACGCGCGGGCTTGCTCAACAGTACCCGCTATGTCGGTAGACGGGACGTTACCCATCGACTGCACCGAGATCGGCGCGCCGCCACCGATCGCCACACCGCCGACCGATACTTGTTTGGACATCCGCTTCATTGACGTTCACCTACTTAAAACAGTTTCACAATATCGCTGAAGGTCACCACAACGATCAACAACAATAACAGCACTAAGCCCACCGCGTGTACGATCGCTTCGTATTTTTGCGGAACGGGCTTGCGGGTAATGCCTTCCCACAACAAAAACAGGATGCGTCCGCCGTCCAGCGCGGGAATCGGTAATAAGTTAAAGACACCGACGTTAACGGTCAGCAAAGTGAGCAACATCAAGATACTGCCAAGACCGTCCTGCCAGTTTTCTTCTTCAAATGCACCGGCAACAGTATCGCCGATAATGTCTACCGTACCGACGGGACCTGACAATTGGTTTAAGCCGTATCGACCCGAAACAAGGCCGCCCAAACTCCGCCAAACCGTTACTGCCACGCTGCATTCGGTACGTGCCGCCTGCGCAATGGTGGAACCAACGGTTTGTTTAATGGCGTTAACCTTGAAATCGTAATGCACAATGTATACGCCGTGTTTTGCGTCGTATTCACGTTTGAGTGCCACTTTGGGTAATACCACCGTTTTGCCGTCGCGGCGCACGGTAAATTCGTAGACCCCATCGTCGCTGTCCATCAACAGCATGTTAAAATCAAACACGGAAAACACGCGCTTACCGTCCACTTTCAATACGGTATCCTGCACGCGCAACCCGCTTTGATAACTGGAGGCATTGTCTTCCTGCCACGAGATCGTGGTACCGGCGTAGTAGGCCGCGCCGTCTTTTGACGGAACAGTACACGCCCCAAAATACACGAGCAACACCACAAAACCGAGCAAAATATTCATAAAGGCGCCCGCGACCGTAATGGCAAGGCGTTGCCACACCTTCTTACGCGGAAACGCACGTGGGTTATCGGTGATCGAAATCTCGGTATCCACCGAACCGCCGCCGGCGGCATCCTCACCTTCCATGGCGCAGTACCCGCCGATAGGCAATAAGCGAAGCGAATATTTGGTTTCGCCTTTGCCCCATTTGATTAGTTTCGGGCCCATACCAATGGCAAATTCATTCACCTGCACACCACACAGTTTTGCCACAATAAAGTGGCCGCCTTCGTGAATCACCACGATCAGCCCAAAGACGAAAACGGCGGCAAG
>JAZOQQ010000220.1:0-4170 GCA_045656165.1 Acutalibacteraceae bacterium | reverse complement strand
AATACGCCGATATTATCGACGAACTCGACGGCGTACCGCTGGTGCTGAAATTGCGCGACTGGCAGCAAAACGGCTGTGACTTGCTCGCCGCCGACGGCATTGAAATCGAACCCTATTCATCGGCCGCATGGGCGGTACTGCGTGATCACGGCAAAGAGGCGTTGGAAGGGCTGCGTTTAGCCGCGCTGTGCGTCGGTGCTAAGCGCTATCATATTGCGGTCTGCCTGTCGGGTTCACGTCGCCGTTCCTTGATGCGCAAAATCGGTAAAAACTACGTCTATCAGACCGACTCGCTATATCCCAAAGCCGAACCTGTACGCTATGGTCGCCGTCACGGTCTGCACACCGTGCGTCACGGCTCTCACGCCTACGCAATCGGTGTACAGGCCTGCTTGGCGCTGTATCGTGCCATTTATCACGCGGAATCGCACAACCGCGGCATCATCACAGTAGCAGGCAACGCCGTGCCCTCTCCGCAAAACGTATCGGTTCCGTTTGGCACCACCGTCCAACAAGTATTAGCGCATTGCGGTTTGGTTGAACCACCCGATTACCTCATTCTCGGTGAGCAAATGACGGGAACCGCGGCTCTGACATCCGATATTCCGATCTTACCCGGCATGACCTGCCTGTTAGCGTTTACCGCCGATGCCACCAAACCCGTGCAATCGCGCACCTGCATCGGTTGCGGCCGTTGCGTGCAAGTGTGTCACGCGCATCTGTTACCGTTTGAAATTCATCGCCGTTACCGCAACATGCACTATGAACGGTTAGGGTCATTGGATATTAACCGTTGTGACGGCTGTAACGCCTGTTCGTATATCTGCCCGTGTGGCATTGATCTGGCTGCCACCGTTCAGGAAGCGCAAGCGCTGGATCACACCATTTTACTGGGTATGGAGGAGGATGACGATGCTTAAACCGTCCGTTGCTCCGCATCTGCGCGAAGCACAACGTCCCACCTACCAATCGTTCGGCGTGCTGTTATGCCTCGTTCCGTTGGTAGCATTCTCCTGCTTACATTACGGTGTGCGTCCTCTTGTGTTGGTACTCATCGGCCTTTGCAGTGCCGTTGTCACCGAATTTATCTGTAACCTATTCCGACATGGCCGTCCGCACGTCAGCGATGCAACCGCCATGGTAACGGGTTCGCTGATCGGTGCCATGATGTCACCGCTCTCGCCCATGTGGGTCCCCGCCATCGGCGCGGCCTTTGCCATCGGCGTTGCCAAAATGCCGTTTGGCGGTACCGGTCGTAATATTTTCAATCCGGCGGCGGCCGGCATGGCGTTTTGCGCCGTGTGTTTCCCGACCCGTTTGTTCCTGTACCCTGACCCCACGCTAACGAACTCTCTGCCGCTGTTTGATACCTCTGCGATCATCACAGCGGCTTCTCCCACCGCACAACTTAACAGCGGCGGTACCACGTCCTACGGCTGGATTTCGCTGATCAGCGGCGACTTTCCCGGTCCGATCGGCTCAACAGGTGTGCTGATTTTGTTAGCTTGCGCGGTATATCTGTTTGTACGCCGTTCCTCTTCTCCGCTCATTTTGTTGCCGTATTTGGCGGTTTGTGCGCTGATTGCGGCGTTGTTTCCGCGTGCCGCGATCGATGCCGCTACCAGCATTTCGCTGGAACTGTGCACCGGCCTGCTGCTGTTTTCAGGCGTGTTTATGCTGTCCGACCCTGTCACCGCCCCGCGCTTTTGGCTGGCACGTATTGCCTACGGCATACTGGCAGGTATTCTCACCATGCTGTTGCGTCATTATGGGCGATTTGAATGTTGTGAATTCTTCGCGGTCATGTTAGTCAATTCTTTCTCGCCGCTGTTAGACCGCAGTTGCTGGAAGTTAGCGGCATGGGTTCGCCGCAAACGTGAGGAGGTGGCGCGCAGATGAAACCGTCTGTTCGTTCCTTTTTAACAGTACTGTGGGACGCGTTCCTGCCGCAAAACGTCGTACTGGTACAAGCACTCGGCCTGTGTCCCATTTTGGCCATGGGTACCGACCTACGTTCCGGTGTGGCGTTCTCGGTTTGTACGCTCATCACCCTCGTACTCGGCGATCTGCTGTTTGCGCTGTATTCCCGCTTCGTGGCGACACGTTTGCAGGCACCGTTATATGCGCTTCAGTTCAGCGCGCTGGTCTTCGGAACCGCCGTGTTGTTACACACCGTGGTACCGGTAGAGGTCTATGCCCATTTGGAAGTGTTCTTGCCGCTCATGGCGGTCAATACCTTAACGGTGTATCGCTCGGCCATTTCGCCGTCGCGCCGCAACCCATCGCTTACCATCACGTTAGCGGATTCGCTGGGTTCTGCGCTCGGCTTTGCCTTGGTACTGTGCGTTGCATCCGCATTGCGTGAAATGGCGATCAACGGTACGCTTTGGAATCTGCCGCTCGGCTACACTGCACGCTTCCCCGAAGCCGCACATCCGTTTATCGGTTTTGTGTTACTCGGCTTTATGGCGGCTACGTTACAGTGGATCAAGCGCCTGCTTCACCGTAAAGATTCGCAGGAGGTGGACTTGACATGACCAACATTCTGCTGTCTTTCTTAATCGTCTCCACCATGCAAAATCTGGTGTTGACGGCGGGATTTGATGCGTCCATTGCCGTCAAAATGACAAAGCAACCGCACCGTCTTGGCTCGTTTTGCTTGGCGCTGTGTGCCTTTTCGGTGCTCACCGCCGCCATCTTTTTCCCCATTGAACGTCTGTTACCGGAAACGTGGCTGTATGACCAGTTGCGCCCGGTTATCATTGTAGCGATCACCTGCATCCTGTATGTCCTGTCGATCGTTGTCATCGGCCATTTCCCCACAGTCAAACGCCGTATGCGGCATCTTCTTCCCCTCGCCGCGTTTAATAACATGGTGGTGGGTGTGTCGCTGCTCTTAAACTTCCAAGTTTCCGTTTCGTTCTTCGGTGCAGTCGCGATTGCGTTGGGCGCGGCACTTGGCTTCTTGCTGGTAGCGGCCATCACCGCCGAAGCTGCCGAACGTATGGACAACCCCGACATCCCCTCGTCGTTCCGCGGTTTGCCCGGCACGCTGGTATATTTGGGGTTGTTGGCGCTCGCTCTTATGGGCTTTACGTCTGTATTGAATCTGACTTGAGGGATATATATGACATACGCTGCTTTTTTTGATTTGGACGGCACACTTGCTTCGCACAACCAACCGCCGCTCGCCGTTGACGTGGCGGCCATGCGTGCCTTTCGCGCCAAAGGAAATAAGTTGTTTTTGTGTACCGGCCGTGCAATCGGGTATTTGTATAAAGAAATTCTTGACATCGGATTTGACGGCATCGTCGCCGGTGCCGGCGCTTACGTGTTGCTCGGCGACCGTGTCTTGTTCCGCACCGGTGTATCACCGGAACTGCTGATGCCCATTCAGCGCGCATTTGAAGACTCCTCATCCACGCTGATTATGGAAACCGAACAGCACATGGTACAACTCGCCTCACCACATGCCAAAAAACTGGTGCCCACCTATCCGCGTATCTACACGGCGGAGGAATGGCAAGCGCAATACGCGTCGGACATCACCTCCAAACTCACCGTTTACGGTCCGCTCCCCGATACGATCGTACCGTTTATCCAACAGCATCTCGACATTATTGACCACGGTCACTACGTGGAGGTGGTACCGCGCGGCTGTTCCAAAGCCAATGGTATTCGCAAAGTATTGCACGAGATCGGCATACCGCGTGAGCAAAGCATGGGCTTCGGTGACAGTATGAACGACTACGACATGATCAAATACGCCGGTATCGGCGTAGCCATGGGCAACGCCGCCGACGCGGTCAAAGCGATCGCCGACCGTGTCACCGCCCCGTTCACCGAAGGCGGTATTGCACAGGTGTTGTCGGAATATTTATAAAAAGGAAAAACGGCAGAGAACGTGTTGTTCTCTGCCGTTTGTTTTATACTTCCATAATCGTACCGCCGCCGACGACCACATTGCCGTCGTAAAAGACCACCGCTTGCCCTGTCGTGATAGCGCGTTGCGGTTGATCAAACACGACCTCGACCTGTCCGTCCCCACGTGGGGTGATGATGGCAGAGGCTTCTTTTTGCGAATACCGCGTTTTGGCGGTGACCGCCATAGATGTTGTTAACGTCGGAATCGAAATCCAGTTGACACGATCCGCAATCAAGCGATCGCGG
>JAZOQQ010000219.1:0-3069 GCA_045656165.1 Acutalibacteraceae bacterium | reverse complement strand
AGCTATGAAGATCAGGAGTCTGCCACCGAGATTCTGGAAACCGGCATCAAGGTCGTTGACCTGATCTGCCCCTATGCCAAGGGTGGTAAGATCGGTCTGTTCGGCGGTGCAGGCGTTGGTAAGACCGTTCTGATCATGGAGCTGATCAACAACGTTGCCAAGCAGCACGGCGGTCTGTCCGTGTTTGCCGGCGTTGGCGAGCGTACCCGTGAAGGCAACGACCTGTACAACGAAATGAAGGAGTCCGGCGTTATTGCCAAGACCGCTCTGGTCTATGGTCAGATGAACGAACCGCCCGGAGCACGTATGCGTGTCGGTCTTTCGGGTCTGACGATGGCGGAGTATTTCCGCGACAACGAGGGTCAGGACGTGCTTTTGTTTATTGATAACATCTTCCGTTTCACGCAGGCGGGCAGCGAAGTATCCGCTTTGCTCGGCCGTATGCCGTCAGCGGTTGGTTATCAGCCGACCTTGGCAACCGAAATGGGCGCTTTGCAAGAACGCATCACCTCCACCAAGAAAGGTTCCATTACCTCGATTCAAGCCGTATACGTGCCGGCAGATGACTTGACTGACCCCGCGCCTGCCACAACGTTTGCTCACTTGGATGCGACCACCGTGTTGGCGCGTAACATTGCGTCGCAGGGCATCTATCCCGCCGTGGATCCGTTGGAATCCTCCAGTCGTATTTTGTCCCCCGACGTGGTGGGTGAAGAGCACTACCGTGTCGCCAAAGAAGTCCAGCGTATTTTGCAACGCTACAACGAGTTGATGGATATTATTGCCATCATGGGTATGGACGAATTGTCGGACGAGGATAAATTGCTGGTGCAACGCGCTCGTAAGATCCAACGTTTTCTTTCGCAACCGTTCGACGTTTCCGAGAAATTTACCGGTATCGTCGGTAAATACGTGCCGATTGCCGAAACCATCCGCGGCTTTAAGGAGATCATTGAAGGCAAACACGACGATCTGCCCGAATCGGCATTCCTCTTTGTCGGTACCATTGATGAAGCGGTGGAGAAGGCAGGGAAGACGGTATCATGAACGTGTTTCGTTTAACCGTTGCCTCGCCCGACGGCAATCTGTTTGATGGCGATATCGTCAAGTTAGACGTGCGTGGCGCGGAAGGTGAATTGGCGATCATGGCCGGTCACGTTCCGTTTGTGACGTCGGTCGTCGGCACGACATGTACCGTTTGGTCGGATGAGCACACCAAACGCACTGCTACGATTAACGGCGGCCTGTTATCGGTAGGCAGCGATGCTGTCACCTTATTGGCCGGTTCCTTTCGCTTTGATTAACATGAAAAAACGGTCTGTACGTTTTATCCGTACAGACCGTTTTTTTGAAACACTTTTCAAATATCTATCGTGTCTTATGGCACCCGTGGAGTTTACGGCGGCATTTCCCATAGGGGATAGGTATTGTTATACTTTCTTAAAGACGATTGCCGAGCGGTTGGGGAGATAACAACGGAAACCGTTGCTGTCGGCGGTGTACCGTTGAGAACCATCCACGCGATCAAACCCGCCAAATACGCCGTCATCGGACGTGAGAAGCACCTTGTAAGACCCATCGTTTGCGGGAATGGGATATCCGTCAAAGGATTTTTCGGGGTGGAAGTTAAACGCGAACACCACGTTTCCCTTGCGATAGATCAGCACCTTATCGTCTTCGTGTACCGTTAAACACTCCGCTGTTTTGCCAAGTACTTTTTCGCGTTGTAACACACGAAGCATTGCCTTGTCAAAATCGCCGAGTTCGCGGTAACGCAGGTCGGGATTATCCACCAAACTCCACTGACGACGACAGTAATGATAACTCCAGCCGTTGCCCTCGCGCGGAAAATCGGTCCATTCGGGATGCCCAAACTCGTTACCCATGAAATTGAGGTATCCTTCACCGGCAAGCGATGCGGTCAGTAAGCGGATCATCTTATGCAACGCCACACCGCGATCAATCACCAAACTGCCCGCAAACTTTTGCATGTGGGTATACATCTCGGCGTCGCACAAGCGGAACATGATCGTTTTATCACCAACAAGCGCTTGATCGTGCGATTCGCAGTATCCGATGTTCTTTTCTTTCGGACGGCGGTTTGTCAGCTCATACCACAATTGCCCCATGGACCAATGCTCGTCGGATACTTCTTTGAGTAACTTGATCCATAGATCCGGCACGCCCATCGATAAGCGGTAATCAAACCCGATGCCGCCGTCTTTGATTGGCAGACACATACCCGGCATACCGGACATATCTTCCGCCACCGTGATGGCTTTGGGGTTGACGGTGTGCACCAGTTCGTTGGCAAGTTGCAAATATGTGACGGCTTCCACATCGGTGTTTAGCGAGAAATATTGACTGTAATCGGTAAAGGCGCTGCCGAGCCCGTGGTCGTGATACAGCATAGACGTGACACCGTCAAAACGGAATCCGTCAAAATGATACGTTTCCATCCAAAACTTTAAGTTGGATAACAGAAAATGCAACACTTCGGGCTTGCCGTAATGAAATAGTTTGGTCCCCCAAGCGCTGTGATTACCCTTATCACCCTCATGGAAATACTGGTACACCGTGCCGTCAAATTCGCACAGCCCCTCGGCGGTGTTGCTTACCGCGTGTGAATGCACCACGTCAAGCAAGACGGTAATTCCCATGCCGTGCGCGGCGTTGATCAGGTCCTTGAGGTCGTTGCTTGTTCCATAACGTGACGAGGCGGCAAAGAAATTCGCCACCTGATACCCGAACGACCCGTAATACGGATGTTCCATCACCGCCATGATCTGAATGGTATTGTAACCTGCCGCCGCAATACGCGGGAGGGTGTTTTCACGAAATTCACGGTAGGAACCTACGCGCCCATCCTCCTGTGCCATGCCGATGTGACATTCATAGATAAACGGCGTTTTGCAAGGGGTAAAGTCCTCATCTGTCCAAACGTACGTGTCGAGCGCATCGTCAATTTCTGCACACCATAAATACGTTGCGGGATCCTGTACCACACGCGTGGCATACGACGGAATACGTCGTAGCATTTGCCCGTTGTGCCACACGATTGTCTGTACC
>JAZOQQ010000218.1:0-6222 GCA_045656165.1 Acutalibacteraceae bacterium | reverse complement strand
GCCAGCAACTCGTTGTCGGTCTCGCCACCGGCTACGCCATTGGCTTTAACCGTACCGCCGAAATACTTGTTGGTCATGGCAATACTGCGGTTGACCAGGTTTCCCAGCGTATTTGCCAGATCGGCGTTATACAGATTGAGGAAACTTTCGTACGTGATAGTGCCGTCTTGTGCAAACGGAATCTCCGACAGCAGATAATAGCGAACGGCATCGGTGCCGAAACGGTCGGCGAGTTCGTCGGCGTACAACACGTTGCCTTTGGATTTGCTCATTTTATCGTCGCCCGACAACAGCCACGGATGGCCCAATACCTGCTTGGGTAAGGGCAGACCCAATGCCATCAGAATGATCGGCCAGTAGATAGTGTGGAAACGCACGATATCCTTGCCGATCACGTGCAGATCGGCGGGCCAGTAGTGGTTGTAAAGTTCACCGCTTCCGTCGGGATGATAACCGACGCCCGTGATATAGTTGGACAGCGCATCCAACCACACGTAGGTGACGTGCTTGGGATCGAACGATACCGGAATACCCCAGGTAAACGAGGTGCGTGATACGCACAGATCCGACAAACCCGGTTTTAAGAAATTGTTGATCATTTCATTGCGACGAGAATCCGGCTTGATGAAATCGGGATTCTCCTCGTAATATTTGAGCAACTGATCCTGATATTTGGATAAGCGCAAGAAATACGCTTCCTCGCTGGCGTCTACAACCTCTCGGCCGCAATCGGGACATTTGCCGTCTTTGAGCTGGGAGGGGGTGAAGAAAGATTCACACGGTACGCAGTATTTGCCTTCGTACTTGCCTTTGTAGATATCTCCTTGTTCGTACAGCTTTTTGAAAATGGCTTGTACGGCCGATTCGTGGTCGGCGTCGGTAGTACGGATGAAGCGGTCGTATGAGGTGTTCAACTTATCCCACACGTCTTTGATTTGCGCGGCAACGCCGTCGACATATTCCTTCGGAGAAATGCCTTGTTCCTCCGCATATTGCTGAATCTTTTGGCCGTGTTCGTCGGAACCCGTCAGGAAATGCACATCGTAACCTTGCATTCGCTTATACCGCGCGATCATATCCGCAAGAACGATGTCGTACGCATTGCCGATATGCGGTTTGCGGGATGTATAGGCGATTGCTGTTGTGATGTAGAACTTTTTGTTTTCCATGTAACATGGCCTCCTTTTTACATACAGTATCTATTTTAACAGATTTTACCGAAAAAACAAGTCTTTCTTCGCCGACTTGCATTTTTTCTTAAAAACTCGTATAATACCAAATGAATCGGAGGTAGTTATGGGTGAAATCAGGTTTACGGTGCCGCCGGAATACGACGGGCAGCCGGTACAAAACTTTTTGCGGCAAGGCCACGGTTTTTCATGGCGGATGGTCGTGCGGCTGAAGCATACGGAAAACGGCATCACAGTAAACGGCGAGAAACGGCGAAGCATTGATCTGTTGCACACAGGTGAACAATTGGTGTTACAATTGCCGGAAGACACCATCCGTGTCGAAGAGGTTGATTTACCGCTGAATGTCGTTTATGAGGACGATTCCTTGATGGTGGTGGACAAGCCGCCGTACTTAGTAGTACACCCCTCGGCTTTCAAGTCCGAGCCCACGCTTGCCAATGCGGTGGTGGGATATTACGCCAAGCACGGGCAATCGCATGCGTTTCGCCCTACCAATCGGTTAGATCGTAACACCAGTGGTTTATTACTTACTGCTAAGAATTCCCACGTCGCCTTTGCGTTAGCGCATAAGGTGGAAAAAGAATATCTGGCCATTGTGTTAGGATGTTTGGAAGGACGTGGTACGATCGATCAGCCCATTCGTATCAAAGAGGGGTGTTGCATCACCCGTGAAGTGGGCGAGGGCGGTAAGGAAAGCCGCACACACTATGAAGCAATCGCCGGTGACGGTAAGATCACTTTGGTGCGCTTGCGTTTGGAAACAGGGCGCACTCATCAGATTCGGGTACATATGTCGTGGTTGGGTTATCCTTTGGTTGGAGATACCATGTACGGTACCGATGAAGTTGAAATGGCGCGCCACGCCCTGCATTGCGCGCGGATGTCGTTTGTGCACCCGTTAACCGCCGAACCCATTTCCTTAACAAGTGAATTACCGGAGGATATGAAAACGTGTCTTTTGCGGCACGGATTGGAGAACGTGATATGAAACAGATCGAAAGTTTTAAAATCAACCACGACACCTTAACCGAGGGCTTGTATATCTCACGCACCGACGGTGATGTCGTCACCTACGATCTTCGCTTTGTGCGCCCGAACACGCCGCCGTTTTTGGATACGGCGGCCATGCATACCATTGAGCATTTGTTTGCCACTTACGTGCGTAGCAGCACTTATGAAGACCATATTATTTATTTCGGTCCCATGGGATGCCGTACGGGATTTTATTTTCTGACACGCGGCATGACCCACGCACAAGTGATCGCGCTTACCAAGGAGACGTTGTCGTTTATAGCCGACTACACGGGTGATATTCCTGGCGCGACACAAATCGAATGTGGTAACTATTTGGAGCACGATTTGAAAGCCGCTAAACACTATGCCGCTAAGCAAGCGGCCGTTTTACAAAACTGGACGGTGGGAGATTTGATCTATCCCGATTGATTTGTGACAAAATCATGCGAGAGGAGGTGTCGGACGATGCACCGTGAACAATTGAAACTCTATTTTGAAAAAGCGTACTGGGTTTGTTTTGGGGTCGGTGTTCAATCTATCCGATGCCTACGCTCACTGGTTCGTTTTACCCGTTTACTCTGGGTGCCGATCGCTCATGCGCTGCGTCGGGTTTTAAACGTGTTATTGCTTCGCCACTTGCAACGTGTCGGTCAAGCACTTGTACGTTTGTGGCGCTCTTGGCGGGAAGGAACGGCAGCCCTGAAAAAAGCGACCGATCGCAAAGAAGCGGCGGTAAAATTACTCCGTATTCCGTCGGTAGCCGTCAGGCATCATCGCACGGTATTTCGTGCTGTTGCCAACACCGCATTACCCGCGCTGGCGTTGCTGCTTTTGCTGTTAACCGTTCGTTACTGGTTAGGCGCGGATTTTGCCTTGTCGCTTGAATATGCGGGTGAAAATATCGGTTACATCCGCAATGAAAGTGTTTATGCAACCGCCGCACAACATGTGCGTGAAGCCGTTATTAATGCCAACGATGCGTTTGTGGTGGAACAAGCACCGCAAATGCGGGTACATGTTAAGCGTGATGATATGCGCCTGTTGACCGATCATGAAGTCAGCAGACGCATCTTAAAAGCGGTGGACGGTGAGTTGACGCAGGCCGCCGGTCTTTATGTAGATGGTGCTTTTCGCGGCGCTGTATCCTCACGTGCTGATTTGGATCGGTTGATTGATCGCATTTTGTCAGGCCATAAGAAAAAAGGCGTGGACGGTGTCGGTTTCTTTGAAAAAACTGAGATTGTGGAAGGTCGTTATCCTGTTTCCGCATTGGTGGATCATGCGCACATGACTGCTACCTTGAAAACGTTAACGGTTGCCACCATGGTGAATTTTGAAAAGACCGAATCGGTGAAATACATCACTCTCTATCAGCAAAATCCGGATCGTATTCTTGGCACACAAAAGACGATAACCGAAGGTAAAAACGGTGAACAGCGTGTCTTTGGTCAAAAGATATACGTGAATGGTGTAAAGCAATACGAGGTAGTATTGCGTACTGAAACAATCAAACAACCGGTGAAGGAAATAATCGAAGTCGGCGCACAGACGTATTCCGATGACGTTGAACTCGGTGACGGTGTGGCGACCGGTAAGTTTGTGTGGCCGTTGCCGTATACCAAACAGATTTCATCGTATTTTGCGACACGTTGGGGACGGTTGCACGGTGCCATTGATATTGCCAACGGCAGCACCGACGGCAAACCGATTATTGCCTCGGACGGCGGTGTTGTTATTGAAGCGCAAATGCACAGCAGTTGGGGGCTTTACGTTCTCATTGATCACGGCAACGGATTTAAGACACGCTATGCCCATTGCAGTAAACTGAACGTTGAAGCAGGGGATAAAGTTGCGCAAGGCCAGTATATCGGTAACGTCGGTGAAACCGGTTATGCCACCGGACCTCACCTGCATTTTGAAGTGATTGAAAACGGTGTTTTGGTAGACCCGCTGAAACACGTACAACGATAAAAAACACCGCTCGCGCGGTGTTTTTTATTTTACTTTGGCAATACTGTTACCGAGGTGTTGCAGTATGCGTAAATTTGTGCGGACGTTTTGTATCGGTGGCGGTTTATATAATCTCATTGAAATCGCGTGGCGCGGTCGCAGTCATTGGTCCATGTTCTTGGTGGGCGGTACTTGCTTTCACGTGATCGGCCATATCGGCGGTAAGGTGCGACATCGGGGAAATTTGGCGGTTGGCGTCTCCTGCGCAGCAGCAATTACCGCGATCGAATATGCGAGCGGTTGTCTTTTTAATCGCAAACTCAATATTTGGGATTACAGTCGTCTGCCCGCCAATATCGGTGGACAGGTGTGCCTGCCTTACAGTTTACTGTGGGCAGGACTAAGCATAGCGGCATTGCCGTTGTATGAGCATATTCATGAAAAAGGCAAGGTCAAATGACCTTGCCTTTGCAATGTTCGGATAAGGGACATACGTTGCATTTCGGCGAGCGCGCTTCGCACACATCGCGACCAAACAGCACGATACGGTGGCAAAAAGCGTTGCTTTCCTGCGGTGGCAACACGTTACGCAGTTGTTCTTCCACTTTGCGCGGATCTTTGGTATCACACAATCCCAAACGATTGGCGATGCGGATGCAATGCGTATCGGTCACCACGGCGCCCGGCATACCGTAAACATCACCACACACTAAATTCGCGGTTTTACGCCCGACGCCCGGTAGTGTAGTCAGCGCTTCCACCGTATCGGGAATGACCCCGTCATACGTGTCGCGCAGCATTTGTGCCATTGCGACAATATCACGTGCTTTCGTTTTGTAAAGACCGCACGAGCGGATATATGGTTCCACCTCTTCGGGTAATGCTTCGGCAAAATCGTTAAGTGTCGGGAAACGTTCAAACAAAGCGGGCGTGACAAGGTTTACGCGGGCATCGGTACATTGTGCTGACAACCGTACCGCGATCAACAACTGTAACGGATTCTCGGCCGTCAGTGAACAGATCGCATCGGGATATTGTTTTTTGAGTTGTTCAACGGCAAAGAGTGCCAAGTCTTTTTTCTTCACGCTTCTCACCTCATAACTTTAGCATATCACGCATCACCGCGTACTGTCAACGAAAAAAGATACTTGCATAATGGGCGGAAAACCGTTATGATAATACAAAAGGCAGGTGAAAACGTATGGCTCCGCTCGCAGATCGTATGCGCCCGAATACTCTCGCCGATATGGTTGGTCAACAACATTTGATTGGAGAAGGAAAGGCGCTCCGTAATATTATTGAATCAGGTAAGATCCCCAATCTTATTTTCTACGGTCCGTCAGGGGTCGGCAAAACCACGTTGGCACGCATTATTGCCGAGCGCACGTCCATGCGTTTACATAAACTCAACGGTACAACCGCCTCCACGGCGGATATTCGTGCCGTGCTGGACGAAGTGGATACTTTTGCCGGCGTTAACGGCATTTTACTGTATTTGGATGAAATTCAGTATTTCAATAAAAAACAACAGCAAACGTTGCTGGAGCATATTGAAAACGGCAATATCACGTTAATCGCTTCCACCACCGAAAACCCGTATTTTTACGTGTACAGCGCCATTCTCAGTCGTGCTACCGTGTTCGAATTCAAAACGGTGGAGATTGACGAGGTAGCAAATGCGGTTCGCCGCGCGTTCACGTTCTTGAGCGAAGAGCGCGGTAAACCAATTACGGCTACTGACGAAGCGGTGCTTGCCATTGCACAAGGTTGTGGTGGCGATGTGCGCAAATCCCTTAACGCGGTGGAGTTGAGCGTTTTAGCCACTCGCCCCGATGAAAACGGAGCGGTCACGGTATCGGCAGAAACGGCACGTGAAGTCGCACAAAAAAGTGCTATGCGGTACGACCGCGACGGTGACGAGCATTACGATTTGCTTTCCGCGTTCCAAAAATCCATGCGCGGATCGGATGAAAACGCCGCCCTTCACTATTTGGCGCGCTTGTTGGAAGCTGGTGATCTCCCGTCGGTCTGTCGTCGGTTGGTGGTGTGCGCCGCCGAAGACGTC
>JAZOQQ010000217.1:0-5259 GCA_045656165.1 Acutalibacteraceae bacterium | reverse complement strand
TACCAAGGGCCAGGTTATTTGTTTGGTCGGCCCCCCAGGCGTGGGTAAAACTTCTATTGCCAAATCTGTGGCTGAAGCACTTGGGCGCACCTATGTGCGTGTGTCGCTGGGTGGCGTGCGGGATGAATCGGATATTCGCGGACACCGTCGCACCTACATCGGTTCCATGCCCGGACGCATCATTCATGCGATCGAAAAAGCCAAGACATCCAATCCGCTTATCTTATTAGATGAGATTGATAAATTGGGTAACAGTTACAACGGCGATCCGTCGGCTGCTTTGTTAGAGGTATTAGATACCGAACAAAACAATGCCTTTGTCGATCATTATCTGGAAGTACCGTACGATCTGTCGCAAGTGTTGTTTATTACCACCGCCAATAACGCCGATAATATTCCTGCGGCCTTGTTTGATCGTATGGATGTCATTACCCTTTCCAGTTATACGGCTGAAGAAAAATCCCATATTGCGCGTCAGCATTTAGTGAAAAAACAGTTGGCACAAAATGGGCTGGATTCCAAAAAATTGCGTATCAGCGATAAAGCTATTCGTTTGATGATTGATGGCTATACTCGCGAAGGCGGTGTGCGTTCTTTGGAACGTCTGATCGCCAAGGTTTGCCGCAAACGCGCGCAAGAATTGCTGTCTGCTACCGAACATATGCTGACAGTTACCGACAAGACTTTAGCGACCTATCTCGGTCCGCGTCGTTACAAAGAAGAAGCGGATACCAAGAAGGATGAAATTGGTGTTGTAAACGGTTTGGCATGGACGTCGGTCGGCGGCGAAACGATGCCGGTTGAAGTGGCCGTTTTGGATGGCACCGGCAAGGTCGAGTTAACGGGGTCGCTTGGTGACGTTATGAAAGAGTCGGCAAAAGCGGCGCTCAGTTATGTGCGCTCGCGCGCGGATCGTTGGAATATTGCCGGTGATTTTTATAAAACAAAAGATATTCATATTCACGTGCCGGAAGGTGCCGTTCCGAAAGATGGTCCGTCTGCCGGCGTAACCATGGCAACTGCTATGGTATCGGCTTTGACGGGCATTCCGGTTCGACACGATGTGGCGATGACGGGAGAGATTTCGTTACGCGGCAGAGTGTTGCCGATCGGTGGTCTCAAGGAAAAAACCATGGCGGCCTATCGACACCATATGAAAACGGTCGTTATCCCGCAGGATAACGAATCCGATTTATCGGAGGTTGACGATGTGGTGCGCCGCTCCATTCATTTTGTAACGGCACATAACATGGATACGGTCCTTGAAACGGCATTGCGAATCTGATATCATAACGACAAGGGGGAGGGAACGTCTTGAAAATTGATACGGCTGTTTTTGAAACTTCAGCAGGTGTTTCCGGTCAGTTGATTGCTTCTACATTGCCGGAAATCGCGTTTTCGGGTCGTTCGAACGTGGGGAAATCCTCACTTATCAACAAACTGCTTAATCGCAAATCCCTTGCGCGTACCAGTGCAACGCCGGGAAAAACCGCCACCATTAATTTCTATAAACTTGACAGCATGCGTTTGGTAGATCTTCCGGGTTACGGTTATGCAAAATTATCGGCATCCGAGAAGCAACGCTTTAGCCAAACGATCGAACATTATTTTGAGGATGATCGTGATCTGCGCTTAGTGTTACAACTGATTGATATGCGCCATCCTCCTACTGCCAACGATATGCAAATGCTGGATTATTTGGTGCAATATGAAATCCCGTTTGTGATCGTATTAACAAAAGCCGACAAACTTAACAAAACCGAACGTGAGGCGCGGCTTGCCGCACTTGCCGAAGAATTGTCGGATTTTGAAGGAGTTGAATGTATACCGTTCTCGGCTGTGAACGGTGAAGGCGTGCAAACGCTTCGCGATATCTTGGATGAAGTGACAGAATAAGGAGAGGTTAACATGACAAACAAGTTTGAAAAGAAAGTGTACACGGCCCCTGAAATTCGCGTTGTTTCCATGATCTCACATGAGCGCATTACGAACGAGTTGTTTTCCGACAAAGATGAACCGGTATTGTTTTCATCCAAAAGTGGTTCGTGGTGGGGCGACTGGGTCTGATTTCTGATTTTAAAAAAATTCCATATCGATGATCGCTGCTTCTTTACGTATTTTCGATAAAAGCGGGCATACTATGAGTGACTTCAAACAAAAGGAGGGTCGGTCATGGATATGAATTGTCATGCAAACAAATCCATTCATTGTTCGGTGGAACAGTGCCGTTACCATTGCGGTAATGACAACTATTGTTCTTTGAATGCCATTCAAGTAGGTACTCACGAAACGAATCCCACCGTTTGCCAGTGCGTGGATAGCCAGTCTTTTGTAAAGAAATAAATAAAAAAAGGGCACGGGTAAAACCCGTGCCCTTTTTGCTTAATATGGAAGCCAAACGCGCATAGCATCTACGCCACGATTGGCAAAGGTATAATAGGGGATAAACATCATGCTACAGGTGTTTTGAACGTGAGTAAGGGGTTGGTAGAGCGTTTCACAAGAGGGCGTATAAACGGCGCTTGCGATCAGTTTAGGTAGGTCGCCAAACATGCTGTCGGAAACGGTGACCGGTTCGTCGGTGCAAACGCGCAAGCGATCCAACGCACACGGTTGATCTTGTTCTTCGGCGCAGTAGACAATGGGGCCGTACATTAGAGCGACTTTTCCTTGATTTTCGTGAACATGCTCGTGAGAGGTAACCCAAATAGGTTTCATCACAAACGTAACCTCTACTTCCGAGGATTCAAAATACAGGTATCCGTTTTCTTCGCGATAAGGGTTGGGGGTATCTACTACTTGACACCAAGCAGGACGACGAAGTGCCAATGCGCGTTTTCCGCTATACTTGACCGAAACGTTACCGTTCTGCGGATAGCGAGTGTTTAGTACGATAGAGTGGCCATCTACCAAACCTGTATTCGCAAAATATTGGTGGACATATACATAACGATCATCGTAGGTGTATAAGAAATCGGCGATTGACGGAATGAGTCGCACTAAGTTGGGCGGGCAGCAGGAACAGGAGAATACGTGTTGTCGTTGCATGGCTCGTTGCGGTACGCGACGAATCTCTTGGCGCAGGGGGTCTATGGCTAATGGGTTTGTGTAGAAAAAAGCGGTGCCGTCCAAAGAAAGTCCCGACAGCATGCCGTTAAACAGAGCGCGTTCTGCCAGGTCGCCGTAACGTCCGTCCGGCTTTTTTTGATATAAGCGGCGGCAAAACAAGGCGAGTCCTAACGCGGCGCACGTTTCGGCGTAGGCCGAGCGGTTCGGCAAATAATACGGTCGCGCAAATGCCTCGCTGTCGTCTACCGAGCCGATGGCGCCGGTGATATAGGATTTTCGCTCGTAAATATCAGTAAAGATGGATTCGATGGCATGTTGTAGCGCGGTATCGTCACTCAATGAGGCGAGATCGGCCATGGCACAGTAAAGGTATACGGCGCGAACGGAATGCCCCTCGGCTGTTAATTGTTCGCGCACGGGGGCGTGCGATTGATCGGCTTCGATAAAATCAGGACGAATCGGTTTGTCTTTGTCATTATTAGCGCGTCGGTCGATAAAGAAGGCGGCGAGTTCGCGGTAGCGATCTTCTTGAGAAAGGCGGTATAAACGAAAAAGGGCCAGTTCAATTTCTTCGTGACCCGGTGTGACAAAGGCCGCGCTGTTTTCTTTTACAAATACGCGGTACACATAATCTGCAGAGTTCTTGGAAATTGTCAACAACGTATCGTCGCCCGTTGCCTCATATACCGCAACAGCCGCTTCAATCATGTGACCGATGGTGTAGAGCTCGTGTCGATTGCGATCCGAAAATCGTTCTTCATGGATCAAAGGACTGTTAAAGTAAGAACTGTAATAGCCGTCCGGGGATACGCCAACCTGTACATCGCGAACGATTTGTTGAATGGTCTTTAAAATATGTTCGTCAGGTTTTAATGCATAGAGGTATGCGGCGCCTTCTATCCATTTAAAGACGTCGCTTGCCCACGCAAAATCGGGGGTGATGCCGTGGTCGCGGCAATCCATGGTGTCGATACGACCGGTTTCTTTGAAACGATCGTAGACTGCCCACAATGTCTTTTCGTACACAAGAAGTTGCTTGGATGACCAAAATCCGTCTTGTAGACAAATATTGGAAAAAGAAACAGTTTGCATAATGATCACTCCTTGACTTGGTGTTCTAAATAAAATATACTATATTAGAAACAGTTAGTGCAAGGAGAGAGAGGCGGTAAAAAGTGAGAAAATCCGACCAAATCAAGGCGGCGTTTGCGAGCGGTGGCTTGTTTACGTCTGAAGCGACTTGGCAGCATAGCACACGCAGTATTGACACATTTGAAATTATTGTTGTGACAAAAGGGACAATTCATTTGCATGAGGAAGGGCATGATTTTACGGTGAATCGTGGTGAATACGTGATACTATTCCCTAATCGCATTCACGGTGGTACACGTATCAGCCATGATCCTGTTGAGTTTTTTTGGGTGCATTTTCGCCAGAGTGAAGAGGGGGGAGCACTCATTCCCATGCCAAATTGTTTGCAACAGTATGGTGCCTTAGCGCGACAAGGCGTGGTTGTGCAACTGTTGCGTCAATTGTTACATTACAGCGAAACATGTGGGTATCCCGACATATGTTGCGACTATACCTTGGCATTGTTGATATGGGAGATTATGAAACAAAGCACAGGCGAACCTGTCAGCAACGCGTTGGCAGAGCGAGTACACGAATATGTTCGGTCGCACAGCGATATGTTGTTGACTGTGGAGACGGTAGAAGCATATTTCGGTTATAACGCGGACTATCTGTCACGAGTTTTAAAAACGCACCGTGGACGATCTTTGCAACAAGACATTATTGCGGAACGGTTGGATCGTGCGAAACTGTTATTGCAGACCAGTAACTATACGGTGGAGTCGGTGGCAAGACAACTCGGATACGAGGATGCCAATCTGTTTGTTAAGTTTTTTCGCTATCATATGCATACCACGCCTACCGCTTACCGTAATACCTATACCAAGCGGTTTACGAACCACATATAAAAAAGACCTCGCAGTTTTCTGCGAGGTCCTTTTGTTATTCGGACACTAAGTTTTTCATGGTATAATACCCGGCCGGTTTACCAACCAAGAACCGAGCAGCGTTGATGGCGCCTGTGGCAAATACGCTTTTGGAAGTAGCGGTATGGGATAGTGTGATACATTCGTCGCGTCCTGCAAACAAGACGTCATGTTCGCCGACGATGGTGCCGCC
>JAZOQQ010000216.1:0-2745 GCA_045656165.1 Acutalibacteraceae bacterium | reverse complement strand
AGATAATAAAAAAAGCCCGTCAGCGAAATGCTGACGGGCAACCCAGTAAAAAGAATAAGGGAGGCCATCGAGACAATGTATCCATACCATAACCGCATTAAACAACGAATTGGCTGTGGTGAATTGATCGGGTTTTATTTTACTGACTCTTACCGTAAAATCGGCAAATGCTTGTTATTGGAATTTTCTACGTCACCATTTGTTCGACCGATTCGGCCGCACAAATATAACGAGTATCTGCCGCTACTGTATCAAGTGTTTGGCAAAGAAACGGTTATAAAATCGTTGCCACGTGAGGACGGTGGTCAGATGCTACAATAGGCGGAATATCCGCAAACGTTACTTCCAAATCGTGTGACACAAAAATATAATCAATTTTAACGTGCGGATCATCTGACGGGAAACTGAAAAGTGGTTTACAAAAACAATCAGCCGTATCTTTCATTTTGGCCCGAATCGGTGCCAGTAATTCGTGATCGGGAGTGGTGTTGAAATCACCCATTAAGATACACTTCTCGTCCGTGATGTGCTGTAAAACAGTTTTTACGGCGTTTTCCTTTTCGTCGGGGTTTAAGCCGAAGTGGGTAACCAAAACGGTGTATCCGCCTTCTAAAGTGGCTTTTAATACACAGCGCGTTTCGTAATAACCCAATCCGGTTTTCGGATCGCGATTCTTGATGAGTTCAGGATCCGGAATCGGGTCGGGTATCAAAATGGTTTCTACTGTGAGAATCGGTAATTTTGACAGCAAGGCGTTGCCATAAGGACCACCGGCGGTATCAATCGCTTTTGCAAAATAATAATGAGGAATACCGGTCATTTCCGACAAATACTCAACCTGTTTGTCATATTCTTCAATGTCCGGACCTTTATCGCGCATTTCATTTAAGCCGATGACATCGGCACCGCATTGCATAATCGCATCTGCCATGACCGGAAAATCAATGTGTTGTTCATGGTAGTTTAAACAATGTTGGGTATTAAACGACATAATTTTCATAGTGCATCCCCCCAATGCGGATCATAGCATGTTCGCGTGGTATTGTCAATGAACTACGATTGAAAAAACACAGGCATCATACGGCTTGACAGAGGCCGTGTCGCCGTAATAGACCGTATCAATTTTACCGACAACACGAGGGAATGGTTTCTCAGTTTCGGAATGGTTACAAAGCACAACAATCCAACCATTATTGGTATGATGATAAGTGGCAAGAAGTTCCGGATCTACGTTAGCGACAGGCAAGGAATCCCTGTATGGTTTAAATATTTTTTGATAAACAGCGGCAGCGTCGGTCATATCTTTTCCGGAAACTAAGTCTTGCTCAATCGGTGCGTTCACCCAAAACACGCGCCCTTTTCCATATGCGTTGACGGTCATAAAAGGATCCCCTTCATCATCATACGCCAATACCTTTGCTGTGGTAGCTACTGTTTTAAGACGTGTAGGACGCGCGAATTTTAATGATTTTTCGTCCATCTTGACGGTTGTGCAGCACGGCGACACATATGAGTCAATCACCTTAACCCCGGCCAGTTTTTCAAAATGTGAGAAAAGACAATTTCCGGTTGAGATATATAAATCTGCTCCGTCGTATACGCGTTTTTTCAATATCTCAAATCGGTCGTTCGGCATAACATGGAACGCCTCTGTCGATGGGAGTAAGTACATATCCGACTCCGGCAACTCATCATCGCCGTAAGCAAATCGGCAATTCAAGCCAACCGAGCGCGTCAAAAGATGTGTCATATAAGCCACACCCCAAGTATCTTGTCCTTTTGTTGTGATACATACCATGTCTGTTTTGGCAGGGGGTAAAGATAGTTGGTTATGGTGCAACCATTCAGAAAAGCGTTTCATTTCCTGTAAAACGGGTTTGGGATTGTGAAAAATATCCATCATACCCAATTCTTGTTCCAGCATGTTGTCAGAATAGGGGAAAGAGGTTAATTCGGTTTGATCGCAAGCGCACCACCACATAACACCTGTTGCACCGTTTGCCCATAAGGAAAACAGATTAACGCGCAAGAAATCGGCTGCTTTCTCATCACTGCAAACCATCGGACCCATTGTCCCGATTTCTTCCGCCAAGCACGGTTTCCCGCCTATCTCGGCATAATACTTGGTTTGAGCAGTTGCGTGAAGTGTCGTTCTGAACGAGCAAATATCCGTTACGTGTGTATGCTCGCACCAGAACGGATAGGGATGCGTTGTCAACATATCGGTATGAAACGCTTGGTCTTGAATCGTCCACAAACCTTTCGTACCCAAGCCATGCATGCCGGATACGATGGCGCGCGTGCTGTCCGCGGCGCGTATCGCATTAGCAATCACCGCTGTCCAAAAAACCGCTTCATCGCGATTGCTCACGCTTCCCATGCAGTTACATTCGTTGCCAAGATCCCATGCTAAAATAACGCTGCTTGTGCGGAATCGTTCAACAAAGCCGCGAACAAACAGTTGTTCATAGTACATAACCGTGGAATCGGTCAGGGGATTTTTTCCGTAAAAGGCAGGCGGAATGAATAGCGCTCCGCTCATCCAGCCGGTAATAAGACCCACGATAACTTTTATATGATACCGCTCGCACATTTCTAAAAATTGCGCAAACCGACTCAGCATCTCTTCATCTAAAAAATAACGATTATTTGCTTGTTTGCAATCAGCTACGTAGCGGTATAGCGTACCACCACCACTATACTGCGGTACGATCGGTTGAAAATCACGCCAATTCGGAAAAACAC
>JAZOQQ010000215.1:0-2187 GCA_045656165.1 Acutalibacteraceae bacterium | reverse complement strand
ATGGAATCCGGCACGATGGGATAATACCGCATCACACGGCGGATGATCTCCTGCGCGGCAGCACGGCGGCTTTCGCCCACACGACGGCAGATCCCTTCCAGTCGGTCAGGATGGTTACACAGGTAACACAGCAAATGCGCTTTTTGCGAACGTGTGGCATCCCACGTGGAAAATTCCACACCGGGAATGACGCGGATCCCCATTCGGTTCCCGAGGATGACCGCGCGGGTAGCGCCCGCGGTGGTATCGTGATCCGTAACCGCAATGGCGGAAAGACCACGCCGTTTGGCCAACGCAATCAAATCTTCAATACCGAGTGAACCATCGGATAGTTTTGTGTGACAATGCAAATCGGCGCCCAAGATAAACCTCCTGTTTTTTACGCAGATGCCGAAACGGCATCCTTTGAACATCCCTCTAACTGTTCTAATTATAGCAGTTTTGAGGCTCGAAAGGCAAGGCTTTTTTGAAAAAAGAAACGTGCCGAGGCGATTTTTGTCGTTTCGCTCAATGCGGACAAAACGGGTGAGAAAAATGTGGCTATTTTTCTTGATAAAAATGTTTGTAATTTATAAAATTGTGTGTTACAATGAAAAAAGTAAACCGAAAAGGAAGGTGAAAGCAATGGACGCCGGGCCTCGATTATGCACGATGAAAACCGAACAGGCTGTGTGTTGCTTTACACCGCGACATGTGCAGGAGCGATAAGTTTCGCTCGTGCTTTTTGTGTATTGTCAGCCCGCCTGTTTCACACTAAGAACAGGGGGGTTATTTTTTATGACCGAAAAAACCGTATTGTTTCTTGAAACGCTTCCGTCGCTGTTGGAGGAACGCCGTTTCGGCCACGTGCGCGCCTTGATCGCGGATATGAACGAGGTGGATATTGCCGATGTTTTGGACGAATTGTCGGACGAATACACCTTGCTCGTGTATCGGTTGTTGCCGAAGGAAACCGCAGCGGAAGTGTTTTCGTATATGGAAGGCGAGACACAGGAAAAACTTTTGCACGTGCTTTCCGATCGTGAGTTGGCCGCCGTGATGAGCGGCTTGTATATGGACGACGCGGCGGACCTTTTGGAAGAAATGCCCGCCAACGTTGTGAAGCGACTGTTGCGGATGATCTCGACCGAAGACCGTCGCAGTTTGAATCAATTGTTGCAATATCCCGATGACAGCGCGGGCGGCGTGTTGACCACCGAGTTTGTGGACCTGAAAGCCGATATGACGGTGGCGGCTGCGTTTCGCTATATTCGCGCGTACGGGCCTGATAAAGAGACAATCTACACGTGTTACGTCACCGATGCCAATCGCCATTTGGAAGGCGTTTTAACCGTAAAAGAGTTGTTGTTAGCACACGAAGATCAATTGGTCGGCGAATTGATGGAAACCAACGTGATTGCGGCGGTGACCACCGACGACCAAGAAACGGTAGCGCAGTTGTTTGTGAAATACGATTTTATGGCGTTGCCTGTAGTTGACCGCGAAAACCGTTTGGTGGGTATCATCACGGTGGACGACGTTGTGGATATTTTGCAACAAGAAGCCACCGAGGATATTGAAAAAATGGCGGCTATCACGCCGACGGACAAACCCTATTTTCGCACGGGCGTGTGGGAGACGTTTAAAAAGCGTATTCCGTGGTTGCTGTTGTTGATGGTGTCCGCCACCTTTACGGGGATGATCATCACGTCGTTCGAAGCAGCGTTGGCGGCTTCGGTCGCTCTGACAGCGTTTATCCCGATGTTGATGGATACCGGCGGTAATACGGGTAGTCAAGCCTCGGTTACGGTGATTCGTGGTTTGGCGATCGGCGATATTGTGTTGCGCGACGTATTTCGCGTGGTGTTTAAAGAGTTGCGTGTGGCCATCTTGTGCGGTGCCGTCTTGTCGGTGTCGATGTTCGGCAAAATCATACTGGTCGACCGTTTGCTGCTCGGCAATCCCGTTACGTTGATGGAAGCGGCGGTGGTGTGCATCACCCTGTTTGTGACGGTGTTGTCTGCCAAATTGGTGGGTTGTTCGCTGCCTTTGCTTGCCAAAAAGGTTGGCTTTGACCCTGCCGTAATGGCCAGCCCGTTTATCACCACCATCGTGGATGCCATTTCGCTCCTCGTGTATTTCGGCGTTGCCACGTCGCTTCTGCACTTGACTTAACGCAAAAAATGATATATACTGAATATGTCTTCG
>JAZOQQ010000214.1:0-9552 GCA_045656165.1 Acutalibacteraceae bacterium | reverse complement strand
ATTGCACCCGGTTCCAAACAGGTGTATAACATGTTGGCGCAAAACGGCGCTTTGGCAGATTTGATTGCCGCCGGTGCCCGTATTTTGGAATGCGCGTGCGGTCCTTGTATCGGCATGGGGCAATCGCCGAGTTCCAAAGGTGTATCTTTGCGTACGTTCAATCGCAATTTTGAGGGAAGATCCGGCACGGCAGACGGTCAAGTATATTTGGTAAGTCCCGAAACAGCGGCAGTGTCGGCCTTGACGGGCGTTTTTACCGATCCGACAACGTGTGGCGAAGCGCCGACATATACCATGCCCGAACGGTTTTTGATCAACGATAACATGATTGTTGAACCTGTTGAAGAGGCCAAAATGGATACGGTAGAGGTCGTGCGAGGTCCGAACATTAAACCGTTCCCGAAAACAGAACCATTGTCTGAAAACATTGCGGCTTCGGTCCTTTTGAAAGTGGGCGACAATATCACCACCGATCATATTATGCCTGCCGGGGCGAAGATTTTACCGCTTCGTTCCAACATTCCGGCCATTTCGGAGCATTGCTTTGTGCGTTGTGACCCTGAATTTCCGGCACGTTGTCATAAAGAAGGCACCGGTTTCATTATCGGCGGTTCCAACTACGGTCAAGGCAGCTCGCGTGAACATGCGGCGTTGGCACCGTTGTATCTCGGCATCAAAGCTGTCATTGTGAAATCGTTTGCCCGTATTCACGTGGCGAATTTGATTAATGCCGGCATTTTGCCGTTAACTTTTGCAGACGAAGCAAGTTACGACCGCATTTCACTTGGCGACCGATTGGTATTACCGGATGTACGCAGTCGTTTACAAAGTCGTGAACCGTTGTTTCTTATCAACGAAACGACCGGTGAGGAAATCTTGCTTAACAGTGGATTTTCCGATCGTCAGATCGATATGTTGTTAGCCGGTGGTCTTTTGGATTATACCCGTCAGCAGAATCAGTGAGAGGAGATGCTTTCATGGCATCAAAAGAAACACCAATATCCATGTCGGTCGTACGGCGCTTACCGCGCTACTACCGCTTCTTGTATGATTTGAAAGAAAACGGTGTTGTGCGTATTTCGTCGCGCGAATTGGCAGAGCGTATGGGACTTACCGCTTCACAGATTCGACAGGATTTAAACTGCTTTGGTGAATTCGGCCAGCAGGGCTATGGGTATTTGGTCGAGCAATTATATGATGAGCTGTATCACATTCTCGGCATGGATGTGCAGACACCGACCGTTTTACTTGGTGCGGGCAATTTGGGACACGCGCTTATCAATCATATGAATTTTGCTAAGCGTGGTGTATCCATTGAAGGCATTTTTGATGATGCGCCTGCACTGATCGGTCAGGAAATACATGGTATCACCATTCAAGGAACGAATGACTTGGAAGAGTTTTGCAAGATTCATCATCCCAAACTGGCGGTTTTGTGTATCCCGAAAGAAGCGGCGCCACACTTGGTTGAGAGGTTGATTCAGTGCGGCGTTACGGCTTTTTGGAATTACAGCCATTACGATATTGCCGTGCATCACCCGCAAGTTTTGGTTGAAAACGTCCATTTGGGTGACAGTTTAATGGCGTTATCCTATTTGATAAATGAACAGTAAAGGGGCATTCCTATGATTAATGCGCGTATTGCTGAACTGGCGGTGCAAGTAAACGGCGGTGATCCGGACTTCTTTCCTGTGCGGTTTCATGAGTATGAATCCGTGAACGATACGGTTGATCTTTCACTGACCCTCAATCGTTCCGCTGATATTGACGTGCCGGAAGGCGATGAGATCGTACGCCGTAACGGTATGGTGTTGCTACGCACACCGGACGGTGATATTTGTCGGTATACGGTGGGGCAAAAAACAGGTCATATCCTGCATGTTTGCCGCTCTTCAACCGACTACTCTCGTTGGGAATATACGTTGTGGTCTGATCGGAAGCACTCGGTTTTTTCGCTGACGGATTTTGAATATATGTACAGCGGTGAAGCATTTGCCAATCGTGTGGCATATACGGGCGGTTTGGTTATGCATGGTTCCGCCATCGCTTACGATGGGCGCGGTGTTATCTTTTCGGCACCTTCCGGGACGGGCAAGTCAACACACGCAGGGCTTTGGAAGTCGCTGTATGGTGACCGTGTAACACACGTTAACGATGATAAACCTGCCATTCGTTTTCAAAATGGTATGCCGTACGTTTACGGTACGCCGTGGAGCGGAAAGACAGATATCAACAATAATGTGTCCGTACCTCTTAAGGCCATTGTTTTCTTAAAACAGGCCCCTGAAAATCGGTTGTCGTCGATTTCGGTAGCCGATGCGATGACCCATATCCATCGCGAGACTGTGCGTCCGTTTTATGATGAAGCGCTCGGCATTAAGGTTCTGGATACGACGGAACAATTGATCCAATCGGTTCCGTGTTTCTTGTTAGAATGCACTATCAGCGACGAAGCGGTTAAACTCGTCAAAAATGCTTTGCGCTGGTAAGAAAAGGAGATAGTGTTATGAAATTGAAAGATGGGTTTGTTTTACGTCAGGTTGGCGGCTCGTATGTCGTGGTTGCCGTTGGTCTGCAGACATTGGATTTTAAAGGTATGATCCGCTTGAATGAGACGGGTGCTTTCTTGTGGGAACGTTTGGCAAAAGCAGAGTGCACCTCGTTGGATTTGGTGGATGCTATGACAAGTGAATATGACGTAGATCGCGATACCGCCGCAACTGACGTGGAGAATTTTGTCAATTCTTTGAAAGAGGCGAATTTACTGGCATGAAGCCAATTGTAACTGAGGTTGCTTTTGCGGAACTGATGCCGATCATTGAAGATGCATTTGCACAAGGGCTAACGGTTACGTTGCCTGTGACAGGAAACAGCATGAGACCGCTTTTCCTGCATAAACGCGACCAAGTGATTTTGGCTGCTTGCGATGCAACCACGCTTAGGCGCGGTGACGTGCCGCTGTATCAGCGTGCGAATGGGCAATTTGTCTTGCATCGCATTGTGCGAGTATATCCGCAAACGTTTACACTTGTAGGAGATGCGCAGACGGAACTGGAGACAGGGTTAGAGAAGGAACGGATAAAAGCCGTTATGATCGGATTTATTCGCAAAAACAAAAAGGTGATGTGTACCTCCTTCTTTTACCGCCTATACGTCACGGTTTGGGGCTGGTTGCGCCCGCTGCGCCCTTATATTTTTGCTGTACGCAGAAGAATGCGGGGTGTGCGTTAATATGCATCAAAAACCGAATAAGACAGCGTTGCCGTGGCTGATCGGCAAAGCCAAACGGCAGTTGCCGATTGTGATTTTTCTGGGAATACTCAATATCATGACGGCGGCATCTTCGCTGTATTTGGCGTTGCTGTCTAAAGATTTGATTGATGCGGCCAATATTTTCACGCAGTTACCCAAACAGACAGACGTGTGGGCGTATTTGAGCCGCCATGAGATTATCGAACCGGCGGCTAAGATTGTCGGCTTAATTGTTTTTCAAGTGGTTGCCAGCGTTTCTGTCAGCAATCTGCGAATTCGGGCAGCCGGTCATATTGAAATGTCACTTAAACGCTCGATTTTTTCGTCGCTCATGAAGGCAGACTACGAGGCGGTGCAGGGATATCATTCCGGTGAACTTCTTAATCGTTTAACCAGTGATGCTTCTCTCGTATCGAAAAATGCTACCAGTTTGGTGCCGGCAACATTATCGATGCTTACGCGCTTGGTAGGTGGTTTAATTGTGTTAGCCACCATTTCACCGTGGTTTGTTGTGGGTGTGTTGGCTTTAGGCGGCATTGTAGCGATCGGTACGCGTTTGTATGGGTCTTATTTGAAGAAGATTCACAAGATTTGTCAGGAAACCGATGGTCGCACGCGTTCGTTTATGCACGAAGCCCTCAGCAATTTGTTGACGGTGAAGGCGTTTTCGAGTCAATCACACATGGAAGAACGGTTGGATACCTACCAAAAAGTTAATTTTCGTTACCGAGTGCGCCGTACGATGATTGGTAATTTCGGCAATACGGGTGTGTATCTGTTGCTGACGGTTGCGTATTACGTAGCGATGTTGTGCGGCGTGGCGCTGATGATCGCCGGTCAGCTTTCGGTTGGTACGTTAGCGGCTTTGCTACAGATCTTTGAACAAATGCAAGCACCGCTCCGAAGCGCTTCCGGTATTTTGCCGCAATATTATTCCATGATGGCTTCGGTTGAACGGTTACGTGAACTGGAACTGTTGCAAAAGGAAGAGGAAAATCCGTTACCGGAATCTGCCGAGACGTTGTTTAAAAAGTTTACAATGCTTACCTTACAAGACCTTACCTTTGCCTACGATGAGCACACACCGGTTTTAAAACACGTGGATATGAAGTTGAACCGTGGTGAAATCGTTGCCTTGGTTGGTGAATCCGGCATCGGAAAAAGTACGTTGATCAAGTTGATTCTATCCCTTTTAACACCGGCCGACGGTAGCATTGTGCTGGATTTTGACGATACTCACTTAACTGTAGATGCGGCAACACGTGTTTTCTTTTCGTATGTTCCGCAAGGCAATACGGTTTTATCGGGAACGTTACGCGAAAATGTGGCATTTTTCCGTCCGGATATTTCCGATGAGCGTATTTTGGAAGCGTTGCGCCTGGCGTGTTTGGATGATTTTACAGAAACCCTGCACGATGGCTTGGATACGGTTGTTGGGGAACACGGATACGGTGTCTCCGAAGGTCAAGCACAGCGTATCGCCATTGCGCGCGCTTTGCTTAATGATGCACCGATTTTATTATTGGATGAATGCACTTCGGCCTTGGATGTGGCAACCGAGCAGAAATTGATTACCAACATTCGCGATATGACGGATAAAACGGTATTGATGGTGTCGCACAAAAGCGGCTCTGTTGCGGGATGTGACCGCGTTTGGAACTTACAAGACGGCAAAATGACGGATATAACAAAAAGCACTTGAACCATAGGTTCAAGTGCTTTTTTTATTGTTCCTGCAGCGTATTGGTAGGACCGAATATTACTAAACGGTCGGGTTCATTTTCTTGTGCCTCAAATGCAGCTCGGTCAATACACGTCATACGCGGTTCAATGGTTGTCACCGAATAGTGACAATGGTACACGCACAGCAGGTGCTTACCGTCCGGTGTGGTGGTAAAGGAATGATGACCGACGCCGTGTATCTTGTCGGTGCGTTTTAAGATGGGGGATTCGTATTTGGTGTAAGGGCCAAGAGGAGAGTCGGAAACTGCACAACCAATGCCGTAATTTTCACTGCGATAATCGTTACCGGAATAGGTGAGGTAGAAGCGATTGTTGTGTTGTAATACAAACGGTCCTTCGTTGCATTGTGCCTCTTCGGCAGTTTCCCATGGCATTTCCGGCTCGGCGATCAATTGCTCGGTTTCCGGTAGAATTTCGGTGAGCGAGTCGTTTAGAAGAGCTGCGAAAATACGGTTTTTACGACGGTCGTGCCGCGCATAGAACAAATATATGTCATTGCCGACTTTCAAGAAATGACCGTCAATAGCGCCGTTGCGTTTATGAAAATTCGGATTGTCTACACAAGCGGTTGCCCATTTCTTTTCAGTTTGCACAAATGGGCCGAACGGGGAGTCGGATACAGCGATTCCGACATTCCAGTCAGCGGTATAGGCCATGTAAAAGCGACCGTTATGTACCATTACTTCGGGTGCCCAAAAATCTGTTTCGCCCAATACGTCATCGGGAGAAAGACAAACGCCATGATCTTCCCAATGGCAGAGATCATCGGAAACCAACACGTGAAAATCCCGACCGCTGTTGGTTGCGTAATGAAAGTAACGTCCTTCATGGAGCAAGATGAACGGATCAGCGCCTTGGCATATTGGATTTTGAATGCGCATACTAAACACCTCCGTTAAAATGAAGATAGCCACCTCGTACGAGGTGGCTATGGTGGACGTTAACGGACTCGAACCGCTGACCCTTCGCACGTCAAGCGAATGCTCTACCAGCTGAGCTAAACGTCCATAATTACGGAACGAATGCTATTATAGCGGAAAAGAATACGCTTGTCAAGAGAAAAACATGCAAAATTTTAAGAAAAAATCAAGGGGTGGTTTGTGCGGCAATGGCGCGGTAAATTTCATTGGCCGGATCACGGTTGAAGGAGTCACGTAAATGCGCGGAGTGCCAAGCCAAAATATCGGGGTTTTGCAACAGGTCGTGACATTTCGTGACGGCATCGGCAATGTTTTCGCAACCAAAGGCATATTGGTGTTCGGTGAAGAAACGGTAGTTTTGTGTTTCACAGCCGCCAACGAAGTCCAAAAGCAGAATGGGTAAACCTAAGGTTGCCGCTTCGGTAATGCTGATTCCGCCCGGTTTCGTGATAAACAAATCGGCAGCCGACATAATCTGATGGATGTTATCGGCATAACGGAACGGATGGATATTATTAGAAGCCAACTTTTGCAGATTGCGTAATAATTTGGTATTGGTACCGCAGGCAATCAAAATGCGTGTGTTGTCATCGGATGCCGATGACAGTGTGCGCACCAGTTCTTCGATCGGGCCGCACCCCATGCTGCCGCCCATCATAAAAATAATACGTTCTTGATCGGATAGCCCCAATGCTTTTCTTGCCTCTTGCTTGTTTTGCGGGGTCAGAAAAGCACGTCGTACCGGCATGCCGGTAGGCACTAATTTTTCGGGCGCGATACCGCTTTGGCAAAACTGGTCTTTTAAATCAGCGTGGGGTAATAAATAAAGGTCGACATCTACTTTTTCCATTAACGGGTAATACGTGTAATCGGTTGTTAAGAACGAAACCGATACGGCGGTCCCGAACTGTTCGCGTAACATCGTCAACATGATGGCAGAGAAAATATGCACACAGATGACGTGTGTGTAACCATTTTCAACAATATAGCGTTGTAAGCGTTTGCTGCCGGGGATCAGTACCTTGAGCAGCGTGTCGGCAGCGCCCAACTTGCCAATGTGCACATCGGTGTGAGTGTATCCCAAATTAAACGCCTTGGGTATGTGTCGGTAAATGGCAGTAAAACAAGTGTCAACGATTTTAGAAGCGCCTTTTGAAAGGAAACTCAGCGTATCGGCAATGTTACACTCGTGCCCGTTGGATACGAATACTTCTTGAATAGCGGCGGCGGAGGAGTTGTGACCTTGACCGGTGTTGCACGTTAGGATCAGAGTTTTCATAAGAGCATTCCTTTGCTTTAACGATTTAGCAGTTCCAAAAGGTGGGGGACAGCGCTTTCGAAGTTGACACCGTACCAGTTGTGGTCGGCTTCCGCCTCTGTCATACGTATACAAGCCGCCGTGTAATCCGCAGCGATTGTCAGTGCATCTTCTAAGGACTTTCCGCGCATCAGCGCACCTACACAGGTGCTTGCAAACACGTCGCCGGTGCCGTGATAAGATGCATCAACACGGTCGTTGTAATATTCAAAAAAAGTATCTTTGGTGCGATCGTAAGCCATGACGCCAACACGTCCGTTTTCAAAGGTCACGCCGGTCAGTACGGCGCACTTGGCGCCAAGGTCTGTTAAACGACGTAAAATATCTTGCACGTAGGGTTTGTTGTAGCCCTCGCCTTTATATGCAATGCCCAACATAAAGGCGGCTTCGGTCATGTTCGGTACAATGATGTCGGCTTTGCTGCAAAGCTGTGCCATCGCTTTGGCAAATTTCGGCGTAAAACCGGGGTATAACTTGCCGTAATCACCCATAACCGGATCAACAAAAAGCAATGTGTTATCGCCTTTAAAATCCTCAAATAACGTACTCATTAAATCAAGTTGTTCAAAAGAACCGAGATAGCCGGTATAAATTGCATCAAAGTCGATATTTTCTGCTTTCCAGTGTGCGGCGATCGGTGTGATGTCTTGCGTCAGATCGCGAAAAGTAAATCCCTTAGTGAACGCCGTATGAGTCGATAACACGGCCGTCGGGAGTACGGCCGCTTCCACGCCCATGGCAGAAATAATCGGCAAAGCAACCGTCAGAGAGCATTTGCCGACGCAGGAAATATCTTGTACGGTTAAAATACGTTTCATATTCACCAGTATCCCCTCAAAAAAGATTGAAAATACTATAACGCAAATTCTGCCAAATGTCAAGGAACGCACCTCTTTGTAAAAAAGCACGGAAAAATATCGGTAGCTGTTGTTTTTTACAGAGATGTGTGTTATACTGTTTGTCGGTCTTATGAAGGGAGTGGTTCGGTTGAAGGGGTTTCGATACGAAAATAAATATTTTATCAGCCGTGCCGCTTATCTTCAGTTGAAAGCGCGCTTAGATGCGGGCTTACATAAAGACATGCACACTACGCATCCGGATGGCGCGTATTTTATTCGCAGTTTATATTTTGATGACGATCAACAAACCGGTTTATTGGATAAAACTGAAGGCGTGCAATTTCGTGAAAAGTTTCGTATTCGTTTTTATGATTTGGATGATTCGTTTATCCGATTGGAATGTAAGCAGAAACTTGATCAAATGACACGCAAATATTCAGCCCCTTTGACTCGCGAACAAGTTGATGCTATTTTACGTGGCGACGTTTGGTGGATGTGTAACAGCGAACACGCCTTGATTCGCGATTTCTACGCGAAATACCGTACGCGAGTGCTTCGGCCGGCGGTGATTGTGGATTATTACCGCGAGGCGTACACCTTCAACGATGTTCGCATTACGTTTGATCGTGACATTCACAGCGGATTATATTCCCGTGATTTGTTCAGCAAGGACGTATTAACGGTGCCGGTTATGCCGTCCGACCGTATGGTGATTGAAGTGAAATACGACGATGCTTTGCCGTATCCCGTACGTCAGTTGCTTAAAACCGTGCCGTTGGCGCGTAGTGCCATATCCAAATATGAATTGTGCCGAAAAATGCAGTAAAGGAAGAATGAGAAATGACATTTGCAGACATGATTAAGAATAGCGTGATCAATCAGTTTAATACCGGCGTTACGTTGGGCGAAATGGCGTTGTCCTTGCTGGTTGCGTTTGTGATGGGCTTGTTTATCTTGCTCGTGTATCGCCAAACGTTCCGTGGGGTATTGTTTTCAAAAGGTTTTGCCTTCTCGCTGGTATTGCTGAGCATGGTGACGGCTGTCGTTATTCGTACTATCAGTTCCGATTTGGCGTTGTCTCTCGGTATGGTTGGTGCGCTTTCGATCGTTCGTTTTCGTACGGCTATTAAAGACCCGGTGGATACCATCTTTATGTTTTGGGCGATTGCGAGCGGTATTATGAGCGGTGCCGGTCTTTATCTTCCCGGCGCTTTGGCGTGCTTGGTATTGGGCGGTCTTTATTACGTCATCACCATTATTTATCGTAAAAACAAATGCCCGTATTTACTCATTGTTCGCTATGATCCCGAAAAAGTCGCGGCAGTGAAAAAAGCATTGCAGACTTTGCCGAAATACCGTATCAAATCACGTATCGTGAACCGTAATGGCGGCGAGATGACGGTGGAGGTATCGCTCAAAAACGACGATGCACAAATCATCGATACCATGATGGCGATCGAGGGTGTGACTGATGCCAGTT
>JAZOQQ010000213.1:0-4291 GCA_045656165.1 Acutalibacteraceae bacterium | reverse complement strand
CTGCCCACCTATCCCGAAAAGATCGCCGCCCTCAAAGCTGAAGGTGCGAAACTCGTGTTGGTTTACGGTATCGGCCGTGCTTGCCACATCGCTTTCTGGGAGCCGACCTTCGCGGAAGATTACGCAACCGAAGCCGAGTGGAAAGCCGCTCCGTATCGCATCGGTGCGAAACTCACCCCCATGACCATTGAGCAGAACGCGATCACCAGCTTTAAGAGCCGTACCACGTTGGTTCCCTGCTTCGCGAACACCATGGGCCCCGGCCTCATGTTCCAAGCAGACTACGCTATCGGCGGTGCCGACGGCACACTCGGTCGCGGCATGGGTTGGCAAGGCATGAGCTTCCTCATCACCTTGCACTATGGCCCGAACACCAGCTTCACCTCTTCGTATATCCCGACGTTGCCCGGCAAACTCTTCTATTTAAAAGAACTCGCCGGTCCGCTCACTCCCGAGTGCAACTGATTGCTTTATCAACAAACCCCGCCTGTCAATCAGGCGGGGTTTTCATTTTTGCTGACATCTTTTCCGTTAACGCAAAAGCACGGCTGTGCGGAAACCCACACAGCCGTGCTTTTTGTTCTTTTACAGTTGTTACCGGTCCTCGCCTTCGGTCGATTCGTCGAAGAACTCGTAATGATTTCCACTCCCGTCATTACAGTACCGTAACGGTCGGGAGTTCCGGATCGGCGGGTTCGGGAACCGTGCCGCTGCTTAAAAAAGCATGGCGGTATTCGCGCGGTGTCATACCGGTTTTGAGTTTGAACACACGCGAAAAATAGTTGTAGTCGGAAATGCCACAGTTGACGGCAATCTCGGAAATAGTATACTTAGGATCTTTTAAAAACTTACACGCCAGCACGATCCGTTTTTGCAGGATATACTTTCCGATCGCCATGTGCACATTCTTCTCGGCACAACGGTTAAGTGTGGAAACACTGACAGACAGCGCTTTGGCAATATCCTCCAACAATAATTTTTCACGCAAGTTTTCATCGATGTACGTTTGGGCGCGCTGCCACAAATCGTCTCGGTTGCGCTGGATAAGTTTTTGTAACAGCAAGTGCTCGATGCAGATCTGCAAAATGTGGCACAGCGCACCGACACAGGCACGCGACGTGGGAATCAGTTGGAAAAACTGGTGGTTCAGTTCCGCCATGTCCGTGACAAAATGCCGACAATTCTCGTACACCGTATTCCATTGCGAGCCGAGCGACGCTTGATCGTCCAACAAGTGACCAAGCATCACGTATCCCAAAATTTCATCACCGCGACGGCCCGCTTTGATCGGTACGCACACCTCGATCAGCCCCGCGTGACATTGATACAAGCAAAGTTTACCGGTGGACTTTGCCTGCTGGAAACCGTACATATCACACGCATCACATTTGGATTTACCCACCGCCGTGGATTTAATATGCTGACAAAACGCATTCGGTTGCGCCGGATAACGCAACAACGCGTTAAATTCGGGATCGAAAATGGCGCATTGATGGCCGGTAATCAGGTAAATATCTTTGAAAATATTTTGTATCTCGTTTAGTTCAAAATAGAGATTCATTTGCCTATTTTCTCCTCATTTCATAAACAAAACCGTTCAATTTGACAGAATAATGCTACTTTTCAACTCCATTTTACTATCTAAATTTGTAAAAGTCAAGTACAATAGAGGTAACGAAATTTATCCTGAAAGGAGCGATAACAGATGGACGGTAAATTAAGATGGTATTTTCCGGACGGCGAGCTGCCCCCGATGGGCGACGACCCTGAGGTGTACGGTCATGAGTCGATCATCATTCTGAACCCGAATGACCAAGACGCTCATGTGAAACTGTGCATCTACTGGACCGACCGTGAACCCACGTGGAGTGAGGAAATGGTCGTGGGTGCGAAGCGCGTCAAAGGTATGCGCGCGACCGAAAAATGCGATTTCTTGGGTGAAGTTCCGAACGCCGGCGAGCAGTATGCCATGCTTCTCGAAAGCGATGTGCCGGTCATTGCCCAGTACGGACGCTTGGATATTCGTCAATCCAACATGGCGTTCTACACCACCAGCGGTTTCTCTGTATAATGTTTTGTAAAGAAAGGAAGAATGATTATGTCCCGCGTATGTATCCCTGATTATGAGTACAAAGAAAGAGTCAAACGTTGTGCTGAACTCGTAGCCAAAAAAGGTTACGACGTGTTCTTGGTCAACTCCAACGAAGCTGACTATGCAAACGTTCGTTATTTCAGCAACTTCTGGCCGCTTTTTGAGCGCGCCGGCGTAGCGATCACTCCCGACGGCAAAGCGGCGCTGTTGGTTGGTCCTGAAAGCACGATTTTCGCTGCTGACCGCAGCAAGATCGAAAAGATCTACACCATGCTTGCTTACCGCGAGTCTGCTGACCCGGCCTATCCGGAACTCAGCCCCATGGAATACGATGAAGTGTTCCGCGACATGGGTATCACCGGCAAACACATCAAAATCGGTATCGGCAGTTTCCTTGACACCAGCTGCGAAATGATGCGCCACTTGAAAGAAAGCTATCCCGAAGCCGAGATCATTGAAGACAAAGAGATCATGGTTTCCCTGCGTCAGATCAAATCCGAGAACGAGCTCGCTTGTATCCGCGAGGGCTTCCGCATTGTTGACTTGGCGACTCAGGAAGTTATCAAAAACCTGCGCCCCGGCGTGACCGAACTGTCGATGGTCGGTATTGCTCAGCGCGTAATCTATGAGAACGGTGCCGAATACGAAGGTCTGCCGATGTACGTCTTCAGCGAAGCGTCCACCCGTCACGCCATTTCTCGTCCGAGCTACCGCACCATCGGTAAGGGTGACATCGTTCAGCTCAACCTTTCCGCGAAGATTGACGGTTATTCCCCGTCCATCGGTCTGCCTGTCTGCGTCGGCAAATTGACCGACGAGAAACGCCGCTATGTAGAATTCTGCTTGGAAGCTCACAAATGGACCGAGCAGCAGATCAAAGCCGGCGTAATGGCTTCCGACGTTGCAAAGGGCTTCTACAAACTCTATTGTGACAATGGTTTCAAAGATGCTTATACCTATGGTCCCTGCCACGGCACCGGTTTGATCGAAGTAGAAGCACCTTGGATGGAAACCTCCTCCAACTACAAACTGGAAAAGAACATGACCTTCCAGGTCGACACCTTCATTTCCGGCCCGACCTTCGGTCTGCGTTGGGAAAAGGGTATCGTTGTTACCGAAGATGGTTGCGAATCCACCGGCGGCAACATCGGCAAAATCTACGAATTGGATTTCTAATCGCCGCCTAAATCAGGAGGGTATCTTATGGACTCCGTATATTTACCGATTGATAAGCAACCGGCCAAGTATCCGCATTTTCCGGATCCGGCCTTTTTGGTCATTTGGCGTAACTGGGGATGCGTAGCGCCCTCTCAGATCGCCAAAGCCCTCAACGCAACCGAAGACGACGTGTGTGCGATTGCCGAGCGGATGGGGTTTGATCCCCATCCGCAGGTATCGGACCTGTGGAAACGCCGCGGCTTTCTGACAACCATCCGTTGTAACTGGAACCTGTGCGAATACGATCAGATCCTCACACTCACCGGCATGACCGAGGAACAACTGGAATTTACGTTGCGTGAAGACGATTTTATGTGGTGCAAAATGGGCAACTTAAAGCCCATTGTCGAGCGCCCACGGCTGAAATTGCCGCTCACGCCGGAGCAGGAAAAGCGCTTGGACGAGATCGGTGCTATTGCGCGCCGCATCAACATGCCGTCTGAAAACGCTTTTGCTTTCTTGGAAAACTACAAGAAAGCACCTGAAGGCGAAATCGTTTTGCCGCAACAAGAACAACTGCGTTTACTCTATTCCTATTTTGCTATCTACGGCGACACGTTGGCCGATGACGGTGCAGAATCGTTCCCCGATGCCTTGCTGGCAGAGTATGCCAAATGCGGCATCAATGCGATCTGGTTCCAAGGGCTACTCAGCCAGCTGGCTCCCAATCCGTGGAAAGAGGATACCGATGCCGAAGGCCGCGAAGCCCGCTTGGAAGCGCTGCGTAACCTCGTAAAACGCGCCGCCAAATACGGCATCGGCGTGTATCCGTACTTCAACGAACCGCGTCCCGAGCTGGACTCGTTCTTCGAGGTGCATCCCGAACTGAAAGGTGCCGAGTATGAGATCTATCATTGCTTGTGCCCCTCTCAGCCGGAAGTGCTGAAATACTTAGAAGATGCCATGGAATACGTGTTTAAGAACGTACCCGGTTTGGCCGGCTACTTCTCCATCACCTATTCCGAAAACTTTACCAACTGC
>JAZOQQ010000212.1:0-2897 GCA_045656165.1 Acutalibacteraceae bacterium | reverse complement strand
GCGCTGATCATGCGCGCGGCGGAATGGGGGCACCCGGCCATCGCCGTTACCGACCACGGTGTGGCACAGGCGTTCCCTGAAGCGATGAATGCCGCCGCGGATGCCGCGAAAGCGGGACATCCCATCAAGATCTTATACGGTGTAGAGGCGTATTTTGTCGGCGAACCCACGCCCACCGACGAGAATGGTGTGCCGGGTCAAAGCCGCAAGGATGCCAAGCGTTATCACATCATTTTACTGGCCCGGAATAAAGTGGGCCTTAAAAATCTGTATAAACTGATTTCCTACAGTCATTTGGATAACTATTACAAACGTCCGCGCATTACCCGCGAAAAACTGATCGAACTGCGTGAGGGATTGATCGTCGGCAGTGCGTGCGAACAGGGCGAATTGTTCCAAGCCATTGTGGAAAACCGTTCGTTTGACGAGTTGCGCGAGATGGCGCGGTTTTATGATTTTCTGGAAGTCCAGCCGATCGGTAACAACGCGTTTATGTTGCGTAACGGCATGGCACGCGATGAAGAACAGTTGCGGGAATGGAACCGTACGGTTATCCGCCTTGGCGAAGAACTTGGCATTCCCGTTTGCGCGACAGGTGACGTGCATTTTATGGATCCCGAAGACGAGGTCTATCGCCGCATTTTACAGGCAGGACAGGGATTTGCGGATGCCGATATGCAAGCACCGTTGTATCTGCGTACCACACAGGAAATGTTGGATGAGTTTGCCTACTTGTCTCCCGAAAAAGCACGGGAGATCGTGATTGACAACCCCTGTCGTTTGGCGGAAAGTATCGACGATCTGTTACCCATCCCGAAAGGCAATTACCCGCCGCACATTGATGGGGCAGAGGAACAATTGCGCGAAATCACGTGGAGCCGCGCCAAAGAACTTTACGGTGATCCCGTGCCACAACTGGTTGCCGATCGTTTGGAAAAGGAACTGACCTCCATTATTAACAACGGCTTTGCCGTTATGTACATGATCGCACAAAAGTTGGTCAAAGACTCGGTAGATCACGGATATTTGGTTGGTTCACGTGGTTCGGTCGGTTCGTCGTTTGCGGCGAGCATGGCGGGCATTTCCGAGGTTAACCCGTTGCCGCCGCATTATCGTTGTCCGAACTGTAAGCATTCCGAATTTATCACCGACGGTTCGGTGGGTTCGGGTTTTGACTTGCCCGACAAAGTGTGTCCGCAGTGCGGCACACCGTATGATCGCGACGGCCACGAGATTCCCTTTGAAACTTTCCTTGGCTTTAAAGGCGATAAGCAGCCCGATATTGACTTGAACTTTGCCAGCGAATACCAATCCAACGCTCACAAATACACGGTGGAACTCTTCGGTTCCAGTCACGTGTTCAAAGCCGGTACCATTTCCACCGTGGCGGATAAGACCGCTTACGGTTACGTTAAAAAATACGCGGAAGAACGCGGCCTCGCGCTCAGCGAAGCCGAGATTGCGCGCCTGGCAACGGGCTGTACCGGTATTAAGCGTACAACCGGCCAGCACCCCGGCGGCATGGTAGTCGTGCCGAGTGAATACGTCATTGAAGATTTCTGCCCCGCACAGCATCCGGCGGATGATGCGGGTTCGGATATCATCACCACGCACTTTGACTTCCACTCCATTCACGATACCATTTTAAAACTGGATAACTTAGGTCACGTGATTCCCACCATTTACAAGTATTTGGAAGAATACACGGGTATTAAGGTGATGGACGTGCCGATGTCGGATCCCGACGTGTACAAACTGTTCACGTCGCCTGAAACGTTGGGTGTCACCCCCGAAGATATCGATTGCGAAACGGGTACCCTGTCCATCCCGGAAATGGGAACGGGCTTTGTGCGGCAGATGTTACTGGATTGCCGCCCGACCAAGTTTGCGGATTTGTTGCAGATTTCCGGTTTGTCGCATGGTACCGACGTGTGGTTGGGTAACGCGCAGGAACTCATTAAAAACGGTACCTGTACCATTTCCGAGGTTATCGGTACGCGTGATAATATCATGACGTATTTGATGCACAAAGGTTTGGAGCCCGATATGGCGTTTAAGATCATGGAGATCGTGCGTAAGGGTAAATCCACCAAACTGTTGACCGACGAACATTTTGCCGCCATGCGTGAGCATCATGTTCCTGAATGGTACATTGATTCGTGCATGAAGATCAAGTACATGTTCCCGAAAGCCCACGCCGCCGCCTATTGTATCGCGGCGTTGCGCGTGGCGTGGTACAAGGTGCATCGTCCTGCCGAATATTATGCCGCATACTTTACAGGGCGCGGCGAAGACTTTGATGCAGAGCCGGTGCAGGCGGGTAAAGAAACCGTCAAACGATTGATGGATTCCATCCGTATGAAAGATAAAAAAGAAGCCACCGCCAAGGAACAGGCGTTGGCTGAAACGTTACATGTTATCTACGAGGCGATGCAACGCGGTGTGGAATTTTTACCCGTGGATCTGTATAAATCGCATTCGTATAAATTCTTAATGGAAGACGGCAAGATTCGTATGCCGTTTACCGCGGTGAAGGGATTAGGCAACGCCGCCGCCGAATCGCTGATGAATGCACAGGCAGAGGGCGAGTACATTTCTTGCGACGAAGTGCGCGACCGTGCCGGCATCAGTAGCGCGGTGATGGAATCTCTGCGACAACTCGGTGCGTTAGACGGCCTTCCCGAATCCAGCCAAATGACGTTGTTTGATTTCTAATGCAAGGAGGTGCGACCGATGCAAAAAAACGATATCATTGACCTTGTTGTTACCGCTATGAGCGCGGAAGGCAACGGCATCGGCCGCGCCGCCGACGGCATGACGGTTTTTGTGCCGAAAACCGCGGTGGGTGACGTTATTCGTTGCCGCATCGTCAAGGTGCAAAAGACGATGGCGTTCGG
>JAZOQQ010000211.1:0-5787 GCA_045656165.1 Acutalibacteraceae bacterium | reverse complement strand
AAGCCTGTGTCCTTAATATAATCAAGACGATTTTCCCCAATGCTAACACGACCGATGCTGCTGGTGGTTAACACTTTGTGACATAAGACACACTCAACATGGCGAATACCAGTATCAGAACAAAGGCCAGGAAAAAGCGAGAAATCGTCTGAGGTTGCTTTCTTTCATGCGGTATCCCATCCTTTATATGAAGATAACCCAATATATAGATAGCGAAATTGTAGCGTGAAAAGCCATTGGTTTTCAAAGGCGCAAACGCACAAAAAAAGACTGTAGGGTTGTGCAACCTTACAGTCTTTCGAATTATTGAAATTGAATTTTTGCCACGCGTACACACAAGCTTTGTCCGTACGGATAACCGGAAAACCGAACAGCAATTCTATCTTTCTCTTGCGTGAACTCCAACTCTTCGTCATTATCCATCCAGGCGATTGATTTCACGACCTGATCGATACGGTCGAAAGTGTACATCTTACTGCTGTCGTATTCCAACGATACGTTAGCATCACCCGATTCTTGGTGCAGGTTGAAGCGGAACAGATAAGCAACTTTATTGTCGTGTGCATCGCGGAGCAGAAAGTCATCTTTATCTTCGTAAATTCGATAGGGACGGCCGTTATAGATTGCCGTACCGTAACTGCTCATCCAACGACCGATGCACTCCATAATGGCTTCTTGCATTTTTTCTACCGTGCCATCGGCACAAGGACCAATGTTTAGCAAAAAGTTAGCGCCTACCTTACGACAGTTGCACAGTTCTTCAATCAATTGTTTTATCGGCTTGAAGTTGATGTCATCCGCCTTGCCCCAATGGTCGCACAGTGTCTGACACATTTCGCCGGAAATGTATTTGGATTGTCCTGTCAGATCAAGCGGTTGCGCCATGCCACGCTCAAAAGTAACGGCATCGATTTCTTCAACACCGATCTCGCCGCGGTGGCTTAAACCGGTGTTATTAATGATCATAGCATCGGGCTGGTGACGGCGGATCATCTTATATAAACGATCTTCTTTCCAATCGGCATCTTTCTTGTCCCAGTTGCCGTCAAACCAGAAACCTCCGATCTTGCCGTACTGGGTGCACAAAATTTCAACACTTTGATACAAATAATCCAAATAAGCATCGAAGTTATCACGATAATCGGGATGCAACCAGTCTAATGTCGTGTGGTAAAAGAAGGGGATAATATCGGCTTTGCGACACTCGTCAACGAATTCACGCACTAAGTCGCGTCCGGTAGGGGAATGCGGAGCATCGTACGTGTTAAGCCCCTTGGTATCATACAGCGAAAAGCCCTCGTGATGGCGCGTTGTCAGCGTGATGTACTTACAACCGGCACTTTTGGCAACTCGGACGATTTGTGCCATATCCTTAACACAAAATTTATCAAACAACGGCAAGTACTCTTCTTTTTTAAACTCATGGATGCGATATGCCCATTCTCCCATATTCAGTTGCGAATACAAGCCGAAATGTACAAACATACCAAAGCCGAGTTGCTCAAAATCTTTGATATATTGTGCGGCTACGGGGACGTTATTTGTCTGCATAATAATTGGCCCTCCCTTTTGGGTGATAGTATAGCATACAGATGTTAAACAAACAAGGTAAATACGGACATTTTATGTTTCAATATGAGAAATGCCAAACGGGTAGGTGAGAGCTGCCTTCGCTGCCAAAACAGCGAAATGCCGATCGCGATCTTCCACACCTTGCGGTTTCCATTTGACGTCAGAGGGGGCATCTCCTGTCAGAGTACAAACAAATGCGAGGCCGGCGGTATAGCGCCCGACGTCGTAACTTAAATGATATCCGTCACGGCATAACCGTTTGCAAAGCGGTGTAGTACGAGCGTTCTGGATGGCGGTACCGGTTGGGATCACGCGATCAATGCTGTTGTTTTTTACGACAACCGTTTGCATCACTTTGCATAGTTCGCGGTACATATGACCGGTATTACCACCGTAGAATTGGATCTCGTGATGATCGTAGTCGTGTTCACCAACCCACGCCATATTGAAGGCAATCTTAACAGACTCGCCGGCTAATGCCCTCACTTCATCCGCTAATGTGGATAACTGTCGGTAGGCAGAGGGATCGGTATAACGCACACCGTTTCCGGAACCGTGCTGAATAGAGATCCAGTCCCATGTGTCGCGTAAAATAGCTTGTTTAATGCTACTGTGCGGTATGGATTGCCAGCGTGTACCGTCGTGATAATCGTAACGGTAGTCATCGCAATCTGTGCGTAGATTTTCCAAATGCTGATCAATGGGGCAACCGGCAATGTATAAGTTTGCGATCATCAGCGGACGTCGTCCCAAGGATTTTGCAATTTTGGCGGCGTGTCCACTTGTATCTTCCGAAAAACTGTTGCCGATGCACAACACCTTCAGTGGTGTTAATTCCATGGCCATAAATTATAACTCCCAATCCATGAGAGCGGGGGAGTGGTCGGATATAGGCAAGTAGTATTCAGGTGAATACCGCTCAAAACGTTTCACAGCGCCCTCGGTTTCACCAATGATCAACATGTGATCAATTGCGTCTTCAAACGGCTGGTCATAATAGTGCGTCTCGTATCCGGCAGGGAAACAGAAATGATAGCCCATACTGTTGTCTGCATATTCCGTGGCAATATCATGTGCGTGACGAAAACCGTTGTCAAACATCAGTTTAATCGCGGGCGTGTGGTACGCAGTATTAAGATCGCCTACTACAACACAAGGACAATTACCATACTGCGCACGCATCTTGTTGATACGATCCAACAACAGTTGCATTTGATAGGTACGTCCTTCATCGGAATTGGCTTGATACGATTCCGTACCGATTCGACTGGGATCGGTCAGTTTCCACCACAAATGCGTTGTGGTGAAGAGAAAAAGCTTGCCGCTGGACTTTTCGCGAAACACGCACGCATTCATCGATTTTGAGCGAGAATCGTTGAAAGTACCTTCCATCCCATCAATGGTTTCGGGATAGGTGAAAAAAAGATTATCCACTAATTCAAATTTATCCGCACGGTACATAACAGGAGTATACCGACCAAAAATCAAGGTGTAATGTAAACCCGCCTCTTGACAATGCGACACTAACAAATCGGCCATTTTGCGGGAAACTTCTTGACACCCAATGATATCCGGCATGGTTTCACGGTACACGCGCACCAAACTGCCAATGCGTGCTTCGGCGGAACAATCCTCACCGTTCTTTTCCCAGTTCGGTGCGTTGTCATCACAGTTCCACACGTTATGTGTCATCAGGCGAATCATATAACATCCTTCTTTCACTATGTGTTATGATACAAACATTATATACATACATAAAGGTATTTGCAAGGGCTGAAAAACAAAAAACCGACCCAGTTGGGTCGGTTCATTGTTTTGGCTGTTACGAACTGTTTAGATGCCAATAGGCTTATCGGCATACAGTTCTTCCTTATAAACGATTTCTTCGTTAATTTCAAGAGAAGGAAGAATATAAGATAAAACCGCATTTGTAAATGCCTCGGTGCCCATTGGCGTATAATAATGAACAGGGTCGGAGTGGGCTTCATCCGGCAAGGTTGCGGAAACAGCATATAAATCATTTACCGTAAAACCGTATTTTTTCACAACATCAACGGCGACCTTATTATACTTCTCAATTTCCTCATTATAGCGCTTGAAATCTTTGTCCATCTTTTCCGACAGTACCCGAGTGGATGTTGCAAAAATAACCTTGGCCTTGGGAAAGAATTTTTTAATTCGCAAACAAATTCGGTCAATATAATAAGCGTACACATCAATAGGTGTGTGCGGTTCTTCTTCGAAAAGGCGCAAACAGTCCCAAAGCCCTGCGTTCCAGTGGATAACATCGACATCGCCATCTTTTACCAAAGATTTATATTCGTGAATATAGCGTAAGACATATGAAGCGAATCGACAGTTTTCTGCAGGGAAATAAATGTTCGCTTTTCCTTCCAAAGTTTTCTTTGTGGCTTTATCGTAACCCATGCGAATGGAATCGCCGATAAGTAAAACATTTTTCATAAAAACACCTCTTTAATTTGTTATAAAACAATCCGAAGAAATAAGCAACATTAACAAATTTCGGTCGTTTGAATCCACCTTGTGGATCGTTGGCGTCTATGAAATTGCAACTTGAAAATAGGGGTAAAAAATGCGAAAAGCCTTGATTTCTCAAGGCTTTTCTGTGCGGCATCTTTTTAGAGACCGCAATACTTGGTGGGGGAAGGTGGATTCGAACCACCGAAGTCACTGACAACAGATTTACAGTCTGCCCCCTTTGGCCACTCGGGAATTCCCCCGCGTCTAAACGCAAGTGTTACTATATCATGCAAAAGTGCGCTTGTCAAGCATTGTTTTTTATTTTTTTGAAAAATTATTATTTATCCTGTGTTGTGGTTCTTGCTTTTCTCACCTTCGTGTGCTACTATACAGATTACCGAGGTGAAGTACTATGTATAAAATTGTCGGAAAACGCGCACTAAACGCGTTTGTATCGTTATTGGAAATTGAAGCTCCGCTGATCGCAAAGAAAGGGAAAGCGGGTCAATTTGTCATTTTGCGTGTTAATGAAACGGGTGAGCGCATTCCACTAACATTAGCGGACGAAGACCCTGAGCGCGGTACCATCACCATTATGTTCCAAAAAGTTGGCAAAACAACCGATTTATTGGATACGCTGCAGATTGGCGATTTCATTTTAGATGTAGTTGGCCCGCTGGGTAAGGCAACCGAGCTGCAAGGATTTCATCGCGTTGCAGTTGTTGGCGGCGGTGTTGGATGTGCGATTGCATATCCCGAAGCAAAAGCGTTACATCGCTTAGGTGCTCATGTGGATATGATTGCCGGTTTCCGCAACCGCGATATTATCATGCTGGAAGAGGATTTTAAGACAGTTAGTGACCGCTTGTTTGTCATGACGGATGACGGTTCAAATGGCAACAAAGGATTCGTCACCGTCAAACTGCAAGAACTACTGGATGCGGGTGAACAGTACGATTTGGTTATCGCCATCGGCCCTCTTCCGATGATGCGCGCAGTTGCCAATGTGACCAAACCCTATGGTATTAAAACCATTGTTTCCATGAACCCGATCATGGTGGATGGTACCGGTATGTGCGGCGGATGTCGTTTGACTGTCGGCGGTGAGACGAAATTTGCGTGTGTGGATGGTCCGGAGTTTGATGCCCATCAAGTTGATTGGGAAGAGGCCATGCACCGTTTGGGACAGTATAAAGAGCAAGAACATGCTTGTCGTATGGCATTTATGGAAGGAAGCAACGGAAATGGCAATCAATAATCAACTCAATAAAACGCCGATGCCTGAACAAGATCCGCAGATTCGCGCTCGCAACTTTGATGAGGTTGCTTGCGGCTATACGGCGGAAATGGCGCTGAACGAGGCACAGCGTTGCTTGAACTGCAAAACGAAGCCCTGTGTTAGTGGTTGTCCCGTAAATGTCCAAATACCCGATTTTATTGCTAAAATCGTAGAGGGTGACTTAGAGGGCGCCTACCAAATCGTGCGCGGAACCAACGCTTTACCGGCTGTCTGCGGTCGTGTTTGTCCACAAGAGAACCAGTGCGAATCCAAGTGTGTGCGCGGTATTAAAGGTGAAGCCGTTGCAATCGGCCGCTTAGAGCGCTTTGTGGCCGATGCCCATATGAAAACCGAAACGGCGTTTCCACAATCGCCTGCTCGTAACGGCCATCGCGTTGCTGTTGTTGGTTCCGGCCCTGCCGGCCTTACTTGTGCCAAGTCGGATCGTAGCCATG
>JAZOQQ010000210.1:0-3060 GCA_045656165.1 Acutalibacteraceae bacterium | reverse complement strand
TGGAGTCAGCAACATCTTCTACCGTCATCGCATGCGGGCTTTCTTGCAGATTTGCACTCTTCTCAAATCCGGTGGTTGCCGATGCAGGAATTAAACAGGTAACACGAATGTTATACGGCCGCAAATCAACGTAAGCCCCTTTTGAAAATGCCAGCATTCCTGCCTTAGCGGCAGCATATATGCTAAAACCGGGCCACGCTTGTTTTGCACAAACAGAAGAAACATTGATTATCGTTCCTTCGTTTTGTTGTTTCATAAGCGGCGCAAAAATCTGTGTACCGTAAATAGCGCCGGTTAAGTTCAGCGAAATGGATTGGTCAATTTCGCTAACCGTTTGTTTATCAACGGATTTGATCGCTACACCACCACCGGCGTTGTTTACCAGCACATCCAAGCGCCCGTATTTTTGTTCAACTGTTTCATACAGGGCTTTCCAGTCCTCGTATTTTGTCACGTCCATCGCGATCGCCTCGGCACAGCCGATTTCCGCCTTAGTTTTCGCCAACTGCTCAGCATTGCGCGCGGTAATAATCACCGTCGCACCCTCCTGCACCATTTTCGCAGCAGTGGCTTTTCCGTATCCGCTGCTGCCGCCTGTGATCAATACTACTTTTCCGTTCATGGGTTTCTCCTTTCGTAATTCACAAATCCGTGTAGTAATTTCTTTGCCGACCGCTTCGCCAAGACCTATCATGGTTCGGCTCAGCCGAGCCGAGGATGCTGCAATGCTGGAAAAAGAAGCACCGCGACAAGCCACATATAGATTAGAAAACTCTTTGGCTTTCGCACAACCGATGGGAATGGCATACGGTGTCGGCACGTCTTTGCAGTTACCGGCTTCGTCGTGCCGATCACGCGCGTGATCCGCAATCGTTGCCGTATCTTCGCCAAAACGGTTTTCTGCCGCATCTACCAGCAAATCGTGTTCGGTCAGCACATATTCCCCTACCAAGCGGTATCCCTCACGGATACCCGGCATCGGGAACATATAAACCAATGTATAACCTTTTACCCCACGATCTACTTGCAAATAGTGCCAGTACCGAAGTGCTGTGGCGCGTCCCACCTCGTCGGCGCGGTCGCCCAGTTCCAAATACTCTTTACCGGTCAAGGTCGGCAACATGTTCATATTGATATCACCGTTGGGATACACGTTAAAGCAAGCCGCAACGTTACTGCGCGGCGGCAATGCCTTTTCGTCCTCTGTATACGGGTCAATATGGTTCGGATCATCGGTTTTGCGAATGCGGAACACGTAGGTAACGCCATTAACCGCCCCTTCGTCCTTCTCTCCGGCAGACGGTTCATGATAAGTGTCTGCCGATTCACGACCGATCGTGGTTTCACATCCGGCATCGCGCGCCAAGTAAATATCGCCTGTGCAGTCTACAAAATAGTCTGCAAAGATCTCATAGTCACCGGTTGCATTGCGTACCACGACCGACTTCACTATACCGTTTGAAGTCGTACAGGAACAATATTCCGTTTCTAACATAACCGAAATCGAATCCGAATACTGCGCCAACAATTCCTGCATAACGCGGTTCATGGCTTCCGGTTCAAACTGAAAACGCTTCAAATTCGGAATCGTCACCAACGCCGGACACCGTTTCAACGTGTCTTCGTATGTGGCTTCCGGTGCCGGAACGGATAGCCCCCACGGATACCCTTCAGCGCTGATTGACTTGCACACCGCACACGCATTCGGAATTTCCATCAACTTATCGCGTAAAATACGGTGTACTTCACCACTTGCGACCCCCGGTTCCCAGCAATTCACGCCACCGTATACACTGGTACCGCCAAGGCCGTGATTCTTTTCAATCAAAATGGTTTGGACACCTTGCTTGGCAAGCGTGTATGCGGTCGCAAAGCCACCCGAACCGCCGCCCATTACCGCAACTTGTGTGTAGAGTCGTTCCGTTTTGATCGCCTTCTTTCATCATTTGATCGGAATACGGATCTCCCATTCAAATCCGTCTTCTGACATATCCGCCGGAAATACCTCTACCGTCGGGATCGTCTGGTCGCGCACCAAATTGGCAGACGGCAACAGTTCATATAAGATTTTGCTGTACCATGCATTCACCACATCGTCATCAACCGTATTCAACTTCACACTGACCCAACGGCTTCGGGGAATGGCTAAACCGTCTTCTCCGGCTTCGCCGATACAGCAATGCACCACATCACCTTGATGACGATAGGCGGCATATAACACATCGCCTTGAATATGTGTACCGGCTTCACTTTCATAAAAAGCGGTCCACACCTCATCGCAACAACAGGTATCGGTGATCGGTGAAATGCCGGTATAGCCCCGGATATAAAACGGTTCGGTTTGGACTAAAGTAAAGGGGACCGTTTCACGACCGCTAAGCCAGTATTCCATTTTCGGACGAGTAAACAGGTTGATCTGCACGTTTTCACCCGTGCAAGCCGTCGGCGAAATACCGTGGTATTCCCCAAAAGCGCGCGAAAAGGACGATTGATTGGCATATCCGTATTTTTCACTAATTTTCAAAAGATCGGGATGCTCCGATTGTAAGATTTCCAATGCCGCCAGTGACAGTCTGCGTTTGCGAACATACTCGGATAACGGGCACCCGACAACAAACGAAAATACGCGTCGAAATTCATACAGGGATAGGTTCACAGTTTTTAGTATGATGTCAAAATCAAGGTCTTCTGTAATATTTGACTCAATATAATCAATGACCTGATCCAACTTTTGTATGCCGTTGTACACACGATCACGCCCTTTCAACGGTATTATAGCAAATTCTCCATTAAATGTCTTATCTTTTTTTGCACAATAATGATAAGCCAAGTATCTCATCACTTTTCATCAACAAAACATGAAAAAAGCACCTAACCTTTCGGTTAAGTGCTTTTTTGTGTTGGCGCCTTCCTATCTTCCCGGGCCGCTACCAGCCAAGTATTGTCAGCGCAAGTGAGCTTAACTGCCGTGTTCGGGATGGGAACGGGTGTACCCTCACCGCCATCGACACCAACTATTTCAGGATCATACCCTGAAAACTGAATAAAGATAACGAACTG
>JAZOQQ010000209.1:0-2473 GCA_045656165.1 Acutalibacteraceae bacterium | reverse complement strand
TTCTTCAGCTTCGGCGATTCCATGATGATTCTGTAAGTAGGAGAGAAGTCATGAAAGTGTTAAAGACCTGCGGTGCGGCGCGCCGCGGCGAATTTATGACACCGCACGGTACGGTACAAACGCCCGCGTTTATGAACGTGGCGACTTGTGGTGCCATAAAAGGAGCGGTGTCGGCGTACGATCTTAAGGATATTAAATGTCAGGTGCAGTTGTGTAACACCTACCATCTGCATTTGCGGCCCGGTGATGAACTGGTACGTGAATTGGGTGGTTTGCACGCCTTTACCGGCTGGGAAGGGCCGATCCTAACCGATAGCGGTGGGTTTCAGGTGTTTTCTTTATCCGGTCTGCGCAAGATTGAAGAAGAAGGCGTAACTTTTTCATCTCACATCGACGGGCGACGGTTATTCATCGGCCCGGAAGAGAGTATGCGCATTCAGTCGAATCTTGCCTCTACTATTGCGATGGCATTTGACGAATGCGTGGAAAATCCTGCGAAATACGATTATTCAGCTCGTTCTTGCGAACGCACGACGCGGTGGCTTAAACGGTGTCAGGTGGAGATGGAACGGCTAAAATCGCTACCACAAACCCTCAATAAGCAACAAATGTTGTTTGGCATTAATCAAGGGTGCACGTTTGACGATTTGCGTATAGCACATATGCAGGAAATTGCGGAGTTGAATTTGGACGGCTATGCGATTGGCGGTTTGGCGGTTGGCGAACCGGCTGAGGATATGTACCGTATTATTGAAGCGGTAGAGCCGTATATGCCGCAAGATAAACCGCGCTATTTAATGGGAGTTGGTACTCCTGAGAATATTTTGGAGGGCGTACACCGCGGTGTTGATTTGTTTGACTGCGTGATGCCGGCACGTAACGCGCGTCATGCGCACGTGTTTACGTGGAGCGGTCATCGGAATATGCTCAACCAAAAATACGAGCATGACACCCGCCCATTGGACGAAGAGTGTGATTGCCCAACTTGCCGTCGGCATTCGCGTGCCTATATTCGCCATTTGTTTAAGGCGAATGAGATGCTCGCCATGCGCTTGTGTGTGATGCATAATTTGTATTTCTATAACACGTTAATGGAACGCATTCGTGAGGCGTTGGACAATGGGACTTTTGAAGAGTTTTATCAGCGGTATATTCACGTGTTGGATCAAAGAATTTAATAATTTTTGAATTTTTACTGTTTTCATATTGCCAAGACTTATAAAAACTTGTATAATAATTGAGATTACTATTAGGAGGTAATACCATGTTTGATTTGATTTCTGTTTTGGCCGAGACTACCACTACAAGCGGGAACGGCAACTCCGGTGGTTTCAATTTAGGATCGCTGGGCATGTTTATTCCGTTGATTCTGATGTTTGTGGCGATGTATTTTCTGATGATTCGTCCGCAGAAGAAAAAACAAAAAGAAGAGCAGAAAATGCGCGAGAGCATCCGCGTGGGCGATGAAATCACCACGATTGGCGGTATTCGCGGTCGTATCGTGAACATCAAAGAAGATGAGTTTGTCATTGAAAGCGGTGCTGATCGCAGCAAGATCGTTATCAAAAAATGGGCGTTACAGAGTTGCGATACCGTGCATGATGCAACCGATGACGACGATGACGATGATGACGATATCTAATATCGGCTGAACCCATAGGTCTATTCTTGCCATTGGCTGAATATAGGTGTATTACCTGATTTGGCAAGCGGAGGGAAGAATATGGGTACACGAAGAGAACCGACAGTTGCCATGCGGATACTGCGCCCGTTAGGATGGGGCGTGGGGATTGGCGTGGCGGTTTGTACGGTGTTATTGCTGGTCGCAGCGGCCGTTTTAACAACCGGTGTGATACCGCAAGTGGCTGTGTCGCCGATTGCTGTTGCGATTTTGGCGATTTCCGCTTTTGTTGGTGGCTTGATAGCAGCTCGCTTTTCGCGCGAACGCGGTCTTTTGACAGGCGCTTTAGTCGGTCTGTTGTTGTTCCTGCTGACCGCTCTGTTAGGGCTTTCGGTATTGCAATCGCTGGATGGTTCATCCATGTTGATAAAAGCGGCGTTGATGATCGGCGGCGGTGCGCTCGGCGGTGTGCTGGGTGTCAACGTCAAACGGCGTTAACCGAACGGGACGGTAAACACCGTCCCGTTTTTTCATACAGGTGTTCATATTTCTTTTTTCACAGCATATGTATGTGGTGTAGAAGAAAGGAAGAACGCCTATGAAACGGACAAACCCGTTACTTCGTTTTATATCACACAACAAGCGATTGTTGATTTTATTGCTGTTACCGCTGATCGGCTGTATTGGCGGTGTTGCGCTTTATGACACACTGCAAGAACCGTGGGCGGCGTTGTTGCCCGTAAAAGCGGTAGGCGCCGGCATAAGCGCGATATTCTCGCAATGGTTGATCGCTTGCTTTCAGCCCGCTTGCCTTTTACTTGTGCTGTTTTTATCGGGGTTGTCGGCGTGTGG
>JAZOQQ010000208.1:0-13344 GCA_045656165.1 Acutalibacteraceae bacterium | reverse complement strand
GCATACTTAAAAACCGGAAAACCCGAATTTCACGGTGAGTATATGTCTCAGTATAGTTGGGCGGAAGAAACCTGCGGATTGCTTTGGGAAAAAAGAATGTAATAACAACCATAAAAAAGACGTCGATTCGACGGCTTGTTTTCATTTGTAAGAGGTTTGTCATACTTTAAATACTATAATAAAAGAAAAAATGGGCGTATTGTGCGTTTTCGCTGAGAGGAAACAAAAGGGGAAAGGTGTTATATCACCGATACTTGCGGATGACGAGGGCGCGAGTGCGTTGCAAGCCGACTGAAGCGGAAGAACCTTGCGACGCAGATTTATACGCTATGAATACGACGAGTCCATTAAAAACTCGTTCAGTAGATAAAATAAAAACCAAGGGGAGAAAAATCATGATCAAAAGCAGAACGGCACAGTTAATTTATCAAACCATTTACGTTACACTCGGCCTCGTAGGCCTTGTGGCAAGCATTGGAATCTTTGACAACATTCAAACGATTCGTTGGGATTTCTACGTTCATTTCACAAATATCAGTAATTTCCTTTGCATTGGTGTGATGTTTGCCGGACTTATTCAAACGGCAAAGAAAAAGGAAGACAGTTTTGTTTCCGCAGCCCCCGTTTTGAAGTTTATCGGAATGCTCGGCATTTTGCTTACTTTTCTTGTGTTCAACATTATGCTTGCCGGTGCAGAAGGTCGTGATCCTCAAGCCAACTGGCGCATCGGTAGTCTGTGCTTCCACGTTGTGCTTCCCATTATGTACATAGCCGACTGGTTTTTGTTCTATGAGCGCAAAAAGGCCAAGTGGTATTATCCCATCGCATCTATTGCGTTTCCGCTGGCTTATGTGATCTTCCTTCTTGTGCAGGCAATTATCCTGAAATTTGATTCTTCTCTTTTGATTCCTACCACCAGCACGCCGCTTATCTATCCGTATTTCTTTGTCAATCTTGATACGCAGGGCGTTGGCGGCGTTCTTATGTGGATCGGTATTCTTTCCGCAGCTTTTGTTGTGGTAGGATTCTTGTTCTTTGGCCTTGACAGACTCCTTAAGAAAAAAACGGACAAATAAGCTAAAGAAGACGGCAAAAAAAGGAGCAAAGATCATGTCTAAAAAACAGAAAAAGTTTGCAGATGACGGTTGGGCCATTTGGGTTGACGGTGATGACTTAAGCACGGTTTATATTAACAACTGGCTCGACCCGAAAGGCAAAAGTTATGTCGATCTGGCAATTCGTATACGTGGTGTAAACTCCGGTAAAATGTTGTACGTGTATGTTCCGTTTGCGATATCTGCCAATGACATTGACGATGTATCTTTGCTTTTTAACGATACAAAAGTGTTGCAAGCAACCTTTAGTGCGGCGTGCATTGTTGATTTCAAGAAAAATGCGCACACTTCGGAAATTGCATACAACGGAAAAACAGTTGATATTGTACATATCAGCACTTTGGAATATGCCATGGAACCGTTATCGGACGGCACGCTGATCCGTGTGGATTTAGAGAAATTACAGGTATCGCTTGATAACGATGAAGCGTACTTTATTTGGCGCATGCCACACAAATCGTTAAATGAGATCTTTAAGCCCCGCGTTGATGTCGGAAACGCGATGAGCAGACTTCGAGATTTAATAACCACACCTGTGGTTTCCGAAAAGTATGGGTATTCTGTTCGTATCAACGAAGCGAGACTACTACCTGAAGAGATTACCAGAATCGGTATATTCCACCGTCAAAAATTAAAGAAGGCGGTCATTACCCTTTCCATTGATGAAAGCTACGAACTGAACGATGGAGGGTGCTATCGTATTCGCCGCTTGGAAGAAAATTTATATAAAGATTATCTTCCAAAGGATTATAAATGTGAAGATGTCATTACCTATCAATGGAATCAGAACCGAGAACATAATCTGCAAGGACAATTTAATTTCTACTATAATCTATCCAAAGATTCGGTAAGTAAAAGCAGTATGTTTTTGTATATGGTCTTGCTTTTGGCGGTTGGTATCTTTGGCGATCTTTTAGCCGAGGCAGTAAAAGCCCTAATACGTATGTTCTTATAGGAGGTGCAGCATGAGATTAGTTATTCCAATACTACTGAATTGTATTCTCGTGCTATCGGTATATCTCATTGACAAGCATACCTCTGCCAAAAAACTACCCTACATGGCAAAGCAGATCATCATCGGTATAGTATTTGGCGGAGTATCCGCTTTTGCCTCCAGTTACGGCGTGGAATGGCTTGGAACAACGGTTAACGTTCGCGATGCAGCCCCTCTTTCGGCAGGCCTCATTTTTGGCGCACCTGCCGGTATCATTTCCGGTCTGATCGGCGGCCTTTACCGTTGGTTTTCTGTCTACTGGGGCGGCGGTATGTATACACGTCTTGCCTGTAGTCTGGCAACGATTCTCGCCGGCTTTATGGCGGCAGGGCTCAGGAAATTGATGTTTGACAACAAGAAGCCCACTTGGAGCTACGGCATATGTATCGCGGTGGTATGCGAAGTTATTCATATGATCTTGATCTTCCTTACCAATATGGATAATTCTTCCCAGGCCTTTGAATTTGTGAAGGGCGCTACGTCTCCGATGATGCTTGGCAACGCTATTGCTGTTGGAGTGTCCATTATTTTGGTTTCACTTTTCAGTCACGAGAGCTTTTTCAGAAAGAAAACCTCCGAAGGCATTGCCTACACTTTTCAGCGAAGACTTCTCAGCTGCATTGTGATTGCCTATCTCATTACCAGTACCTTTACCCTTATTCTCCAAAATGGTATGGCACAGATTGAAACGCAGGAAGTGTTTACCGTTGCTATAAACGACGTTGAGGCGGCGGTGAGAGAGAAATCCAATCATCAGCTTTTGGAAATCGCAGAACAAGTTAAGCAGGAATATGAAAACGATCCGACAGTCTCCTTGCTCAAACTGACCGACAAATACGAAATCAAGGAAATCAACATCGTTGCTCCGAACGGTATTATCACGAACTCCACGGAAAAGGACAGTCTTAACTACGATATGAATGGCAAGGCACAATCCAAAGAGTTTGTGGATACACTTAAAGTGCAGGATTCGTTCGTTCAAGATTATTCTCCCAGAGGTAAGGATGAGTCCGTGTGGAGAAAATATGCGGCTGTGAATCTTACAGGTGAAGGGTTTATTCAGGTGGGCTACGATGCAGAGCAGTTCCATGCGATGCTTAACGAGTTTGTCATTGATGTAACCAAGAACCGTCACGTTGGTACCAGCGGCTTTGTCGCCGTGCTTGATGAACAACTTTGCATGGTGATTGACAATGCGTATGCCGGCAAACACGTTTCTTCCATCGGCATTCAACCTCCGCAGGAAATGTTGCAAGGGCAAACAGCTACTGCGTTATACAATGCCGACGTTGTAGACGGTATCCGTAATTCAAGTGCCGAGTATATGTATGTGTTCAAGTTTGTTGAGGGCTACTGCTTGATTGCCGCCATGCCGGTGGCTGAAGCCATGTTTATGCGGGACGCTTCTATGCTGACCAGCGTGTTTATGCAGGTGATTATTTTTGCGACCCTCTTCGTATTTATTTACCTGCTTATTAAGCGCGTTATTATTAACAATTTGAAGAAAATCAACGATACCCTTGCACAGATTACCGATGGTGATTTGAGCGTAACGGTCGATGTGCGTTCCAATGCGGAGTTTGCCTCGCTGTCGGATGATATCAACTCTACCGTTGCCACCTTAAAGCGCTATATTGCCGAAGCCGCTGCCCGCATTGATAAGGAACTGGAATATGCGAAACAAATTCAACTTTCCGCGCTCCCGACCAACTTTCCTACGGGCGAGGATTACCACATCTACGCTCAAATGATTGCCGCAAAAGAAGTTGGCGGTGATTTCTACGATTTCTATAAATTAAACGACAGCACAGTGGCGTTTCTTGCTGCTGACGTTTCGGGAAAAGGTATCCCGGCGGCCATGTTTATGATGACCGCCAAGACGATTATCAAAGACCTCGCAGAAAGCGGCATGGCTGTAAACGATATATTCACAAAAGCAAACGAAAAACTTTGTGAGAATAATGAATCGGGTATGTTTGTGACGGCGTGGATGGGTATTTTAGATGTAACCACAGGTAATGTACGCTTCGCCAATGCCGGCCACAATCCGCCCCTCTTAAAACGCGCAGGCGACTCTTTTGAGTATTTAAAAACCCGTGCCGGCTTCGTTCTTGCCGGCATGGAGGGCGTTCGCTACCGAGTTGGTGAAATGACATTGAACCCCGGTGACAGACTGTTCCTTTATACCGATGGTGTGCCGGAAGCCACAAACGTAGACAATACGCTGTATGGCGAGGATAGATTGCTGGCCTTTATGAACCAAAAAGCTTCTGTGGAATCAACGGAACTTTTACCGTCACTTAAAGCCAATATCGATGAGTTTGTGGGCGAGGCGCCGCAGTTTGACGATATTACCATGCTGATGCTGGATTACAAACCCCAAAAAGGAGGTGAGCGTATGACGAATAAAACATTCCGCGCTAAAACCGAATCGTTGTCTGACGTACTCGGCTTTGTTGAGGAAACACTTGAAGGTATTGCGTGTCCTATGAAAATTCAAACGGCAATTTGTGTCGCCATTGAAGAAGTGTTCGTCAATGTCGCTCACTATGCCTATCCGAAACGTAACGGTGATATGACTCTTCACATTGATTTTGACGATGTAAGTCGCACCATCACCTTCCGTATGACAGATAAGGGCATTCCTTTTGATCCGTTGAAAAAACCGGATCCGGATATCACGCTTTCGGCGGAAGAACGCGAAATCGGCGGACTTGGTATCTTTATCGCCAAGAAAACAATGGATTCGCTTAGTTACGCCTATGGAAATGGCGAAAACATATTAACGATGATCAAAAAGAGATAGGGGGATTTGTTGTATGACTATTGAAATCAAGAAAAACGAGCAGGAAACCGTTATTGAAATTGTAGGCAGACTGGATACCGTCACGGCACCCGCATTAGATAAAACCATTAACGAGGATATCGGCGATGCCAAAAATCTTGTCCTTGACGTAAAAGGTATGGAGTATATCTCCAGCGCCGGACTTCGCGTACTGCTTGCCGCACAGAAGAAAATGCAAAAGATTGGCTCCATGAAAGTTGTGGGCGTTTGCGAAGCGGTTATGGAAGTATTTGAAATGACCGGTTTTGCCGACATTTTGGTGATTGAATAATGGAACTTGTAAGCGAAGCTATCGCATTTGCCGTGCGGGCTCACGACGGAATGCGGCGCAAAAAAAGTGATGCTCCATACATTTTACATCCTATGGAAGCGGCCGTTATTGTGGGGACCATGACGGATGACCAACATGTAATTGCGGCGGCGGCTCTCCACGACGTTGTGGAGGATGCAGATATTACCATAGGTGGAATCGAAGAGAGATTTGGCAAGCGTGTGCGGGGACTTGGGGAGTCGGGAACTGAGGATAAGCGAGCCGACTTACCGCCTGAATCAACCTGGCATATTCGCAAGGAAGAATCTTTGGCTGTGTTGAAAAACACAGAAGACATTGGCGTACTGATGGTTTGGCTTGGGGATAAACTGGCCAATATGCGCGCCATCTACCGCGATTTCAAGGTAGAAGGAGCGCAGATATGGCAGAGGTTTAACCAAAAGGACGTAAACGAGCAAGCGTGGTATTACCGTTCCATTGTCACGTTGACAAAAGCGTTGTCGGATACGTCCGCGTGGCTTGAATATAAAACGCTTACGGAACTCGTGTTTGGACAAGGAGAATAAACAATGGATGTTACTTATCGTATAGACAAAGATATTCTGTATATTGCTATTGAGGGCAGAATTGATGCTTCCAATGCCGCAGAGGCGGAGGAGAAAATTTTCAGCGTTAAAAACGCGAACCCCGGCAAGCACACCGTGGTGGATGCCGATAAAATGGCGTACATATCTTCCGCAGGTCTGCGCGTGATTTTAAGACTCCGAAAAGAAGAACCGAAGCTGGCAATTATCAATGTGGCTTCCGATGTTTATGAAGTTTTTGATATGACCGGCTTTACCGATATGGTTACGGTTGAAAAGGCATATCCCAGAATGAGCGTTGAGGGCTGTGAGTTTATCGCAAAGGGTGCGAACGGTGCCGTTTATCGCTACGATGAGGAAACCATCCTCAAGACCTATTTTGCGAAAGATTCTCTTCCTGAAATTAAGCAAGAACGCGAAAACGCAAGAAAGGCATTTGTTCTCGGCATCAACACCGCCATTCCTTACGGTATCGTTCGTGTGGATGATGGCTATGGTACCGTTACCGAACTTCTCAATGCCGTCAGTGTCACAAAACTGATTCGCAACAACCCCGATGATATGTCGGAGGCCGCCAAATATTATATTGATATGTTGAAAAGCATTCACGCTATTGAAGTGGAAGACGGCGAAGTTCCCGATATGAAGGAAACTGCTCTGGCTTGGGCGGATTTTGTCGCCCCTCATCTTCCCGAAGCGCAAGGCAAAAAACTTCGCGCTTTAGTCGAAGCGGTTCCCAAGCAGAACACCCTGATGCACGGCGACTATCATACCAATAACATTATGGTACAAAACGGAGAACCTCTGCTGATCGACATGGATACTCTTTGCATGGGGCATCCGGTATTTGAACTGGGTTCCATGTTTAATGCGTTCATCGGTTATTCCGAACTTGATCATCAGGTAACTATGAAATTCTTCGGTTATACGCACGAATCGGCAGAAAAATTTTGGGATATGTCCCTAAAAATGTATCTTGGAACCGAGGATGAAGACGTGTGCAGAAGCGTTGCGGAAAAGGCAATGATTATTGGCTATACCCGCATGCTTCGTCGTGCGATTCGTCGTCCCGAAGAGGCGGAAAGTCCCGCGAAAATCGTAAGATGCCAAGAAATGTTGGCGCTGTTACTCGATAAGGTCGATACCTTGACTTTCTAAATCAAGGAGGAAGGGAATAGGGCTATGAAAAACAAAAAACTATTTTTACCTACCATTATTCTTGCTGTAGCAATTTTATCAACAGTAGTTTATTCGGTTATCAGCAGCATAGCGTTTAAGCCGGCTGTTACCAAAGGCGAGTTTCCTTTTTCCATAACCTATGAATTGGATGGGGAAACGGTAACCATTAATGAGGTTTACAAGGCTCGTTACGTTAGAAACGGTGGATATGCAGATACCAAGTCCCGTGTGTACGTTGGCGAAATCGGGGATTTGGGAGAAAACAATACGCTTTATACGCTCAAAAAGGATGAAAATACTCGTATTGAATTATGGACACACCTCTATCCCGACTATTTGATGGGAGACTCTGGGTACGATTACTTTGATGACGAGGCTTTTGAACCAAGAATTTATTATTATGATTCCGAAGAAACTGAGTATTGTGATGAAGAAACGTTAGCGGCACAAGGTGTAAAATTGATAAGCTTTGAATACCCGACACCCATAGAGAATTCCCTCGTTTTCTCTCATTTTTCCTATTTTAGCAGCGTTAATGTGCCGTTGACAATACTGATTGCAACACTCGCACTCCTTGCAGTCATTATTTTTGTGAGAAAAGAAAAAGAACTCAAGTACAAAGGCGTTGATATTGTTTCCATCGTATTTAACTGGATCAACGGCACGGTGTACATGGGTTTTGTTACGATCTTGGCGCTTCTTATTGATATCGAAGGTGGCGGTCCGGAACTTTATTTTCAAATCATGTACTTTATTCCTGCTGTCTCGATATTGTGCCTTGCGGCATCGGTTGCCTTGCGGCGTAAAGGTTATGCCAAGAGTTCCCTTATTACGCAATTTGTCGGTCCGATAATTTTCGCTTTATATTTGATTGCTTTTTATGTGGGCGGTTTGGCTTAGTACTAATTTTGAAAGAGTAATGTTGAATATTAGACCCATAAAGCGATGGTGAATGGTATAATGAACAAGAGTAATTTGTTAAGAGAAAAGAAACATAAATTTAATACAATGCGTTCGGTGCAGTTTCGTGTTTTGGCAACCATTATTACGGCAATGCTTGCCATCACCATTTTCATTGGCGGTATTAGCATTTATGAAGTGGATCAATATGTGCAAGGCGAAGCTGAAAATTTTGTGAAGGTCACTTGTAACAACGAAGCGGCAGAGATTAACCATATTTTTGAGGATATGGAAAAATCCGTAACCGTTATGGAAAGTTACATCCTGGACTTTTTTACCGATAACACCAACCCGGAAGATCGGGATTTTCAAGAAAAGGTGATTAACAGCACCGACCGAATGTTTGCCGATGTTGTCAAACATGCAAGCGGCGCGGTTGCCTATTATTTTCGGTTTGATCCGGCTATTGCTGACAAAAAAAACGGGCTGTTTTACAGTAAAACAAAAGACAGTGATGAATACCTTTCGCTTGAGCCAACGGATATCTCACTCTATGAAAAAGATGATATTGAACATGTGGGATGGTTTTGGCAACCTTATGAAGCAGGAAAGCCCGTTTGGATGTTACCCTACTACAACCAAAATAATAATCTTTACATGATTTCATACGTGGTGCCGCTGTACCACAACGAAAAGTTTATCGGCATTGTGGGCATGGATTTCGATTATGGCGTTTTAGTCGATCGAGTGCATAAAATTAAAATTTACGAAAACGGGTTTGCCCATCTGCAATTAGGTGACGCTACTGTTTGCAGCTCTCATGCTGAATATGAACGTTCTGCCAAGGGTGACGCCAAATACTTAAATGTGTCGCACGAGTTGAAAAACGGAATGTCATTGGTCCTTTTTGCAAACTATGACGATATTCGGCAAATTCGTTACGAGATCAGTTTTAAGATTTTATTTGCTGTTTTAATACTTTCTTCATTTTTTACGCTTGTAGCCATTATTGTTATCAAAAAGATTGTTTCGCCGTTAAAGCAACTGGCGGATGCCTCCATAAAGCTTTCACGTGGCGATTACAATGTGGAATTTACCAGCAGCAATGTTTCGGAAATTGAACTTTTAAATGCGGCTTTTGAAAACATGGCAACGCGTTTGCACGAACGCGAAAGAGAACTGCGTTTTTCGGCGAACCGTGATTCTCTGACGGGCCTTAGAAACACCACGGCGTACAAGAGATGGGTGGCGGAATTTGATGAAGAAATTAAAAATCAAACGGCCCATTTCGGCGTTGCGGTATTTGACGTAAATCAATTGAAAAAAACGAATGATACGCATGGACATGCTATGGGGGATCAGCTAATTGTAGCGGCCGCCAAAGCGATTTCGGAAGTTTTCAAAAGAAGCCCTGTGTTTCGAATAGGCGGGGACGAGTTTTTGGCCGTTCTCAGGAACAAGGATTTAGAGAACTGCGAAGAGTTGTTTGTGTCGTTAGACGCGGTATGCGCCAATACGATCATAGCGGAAACAGGCGAAGATTCTATCAGCATCGCAAAAGGTTTTGCCATGTTTGATGCCGATAAGGATTTGTGCTTTAACGATGTGTTTGTGCGCGCCGATAATGCCATGTATCAAAACAAAAGAGACAACAAAAGAGAAAATGCTTAATCTCCCGTTCTTTGCCAAAAGAATGCAATGAAAGACGGTTGGCACAAGGGAATACTTCCATTTTACACCTCGCCCCGCACGTGTTTTGACGTGCGGGGCGAAACGTTTTTCGGTAAGTGGTGACATTTGAATAACATATTGATTTTCGGTAAAAAATGTGGTATGCTACACTTAAGAATGTTGTCTAATACTGTTTTATGAAATAAAGGTAGCGGCTTATGAACGAGAGGACACGGCAAAAAAACGAAACCCCTTTGGTTTCGGTATATTGCATGACCTACAACCAGGAGAAAACCATCGCACAGGCGATTGAGGGCGTGGTCGGCCAACAAACCGATTTTGCATTTGAACTCATTGTCCACGACGATGCTTCTACCGACGGCACCGCGCGTATTGTGCAGGAGTATGCCGAGCGGTATCCCGCTATCCTTCGCCCGATCTTTCAAAGCGAAAATCAGTTTCATAACTGCAACTTGATACAAACGTTTATCCATCCCGTTTCTCGTGGAAAATACATCGCCATTTGTGAGGGCGACGATTTTTGGAATGACCCGCACAAACTGCAAAAGCAGGTAGACCGGATGGAAAGCGATCCTTCCTGTACGCTGTGTTTTCACGCGGTACGGCAACTGGATGCGGACGGCACGATCATGGATGTTCGTCCGCTCAAAACCAGCGGTGAGGTACCGGCCTCTTTAGTGATCAAACGCGGCGGTTTATTCTGTCCGACCGTATCGCTTTTGTTCCGCCGTGACGTGATGGATACGTGGCCGGATTTTCGGGTTATGGCGGATGTCTACGATTATCCTGCGCAAGTACTGGCCGCGTCGATGGGGCGTGTGTGGTATTTAGATGAGATCATGGCGACTTACCGTTTTGCTTCCGAGGGCTCGTGGACGGCACAACACCAAGCGGTGACCGATTACGCGCATCTGCAAAACGAAACCGACTGGTTGCACAGTTTTGATCGGTATACCAACGGTCAGTATACGCAGGATATTGCGTATCACATGGCGCACTTGTGGTTTACGGAATATCGTAAGACGTTGGAACCGTCTGTACGAAACACCGCCAAAGCGTATATCCGTCAACTGCCGATTCGTGACCGCCTTGCGTTTTCGGTATGGCTTGTGATGTTTCGCATACTCGGCAACCGTGCTAATGCGTTGTGGACAGGCCTTAAAAAACGCTTGTTGAAATGAGGTAACAGCATGAGTGATAAAATTTTGGTAACGCGCTCTTCCATGCCTCCGTTGGAGGAATACGTGGAGGAGATCCGCGCACTGTGGGATACGCGCTGGCTCACCAATTCCGGTGCCAAACATCAGCAACTGGAAGCGGCGTTGCGTGACTATTTCGGCGTGTCCAACGTGGCGTTGTGTGTCAACGGCCACTTAGCGTTGGAATGCATTTTGGAAACGCTGGAACTGGAGGGTGAGGTTATCACCACGCCGTTCACGTTTGTTTCCACCACAAATGCTATTGTTCGCAAAGGATTAACACCTGTTTTTTGTGATATTAATGATCGCGACTTTACCATGGATGTGGACAAAATCGAGTCCTTGATCACCGATAAGACTTGTGCGATCATGCCGGTTCACGTATACGGCAATTTGTGCGATGACGATGCCATTCGCCGTATCGCTGACCGACACGGGCTGAAAGTAATTTACGATGCGGCACACGCCTTCGGTGTGCGTCGTAACGGTGTTAGTTCGGCGGCACTCGGTGACGCGTCGATGTTTAGTTTCCATGCGACGAAAGTGTTTCATTCGGTGGAGGGCGGCTGTGCCACCTTCCGTGACGATGCCAATTATGCTAAACTCAATCGTTGCAAGAATTTCGGCATGTCAGGCCCCGAAACGCTGACAACCGCCGGCGGAAACGCGAAAATGAACGAGTTTTGCGCCGCTATGGGTCTGTGTAACCTGCGTCATATTGAAGAAGCAATCGCTTCGCGTGGCCGCGCGGTGCAACGCTACCGCGAACGTCTGCAGGGCGTGCGCGGCTTGCAACTCAGCGTAATACAAGAGGGCGTGGAAAGCAACTACGCGTATTTCCCCTTGGTGGTGCATCCCGAAGAATGCGGCGGTCACACGCGCGATGACGTGGTGGCGGCATTAGCGGCGCAGGATATCGGCGCCAGACGTTATTTTTATCCGTTAACAAGCTCGGTCGAAAGCTTCGGCGGCAAGTATGATCCCGCCGACACACCGGTAGCGGCACGTGTATCCGAACGGGTACTGTGCTTACCGCTTTACGAAGGGCTTGAGGAAAATACCGTGGATCGCATTTGCGACACAATCTTAACAGTAGTGAGGTAACCGTTATGAACATTGCATTACTTATCGCCGGCGGTAGCGGCCAACGTATGCAGCAGAATATCCCGAAACAATTTCTGACCGTTGAAGAGCGGCCGGTGATCGTGTATACGTTGGAAGCATTCCAACAGCATCCTGATATCGACGCGATTGCGGTCGTGTGTATCGACGGTTGGGAAAATATGCTGTGGGCGTATGCCAACCAGTTTAACATCACCAAACTCAAACATATCGTACCGGGCGGCAAAAATGGTCAAGATTCTATCCGCAATGGCGTTTATGAACTGGAAAAACACTATTCCGCCGATGACGTGGTGTTGATTCACGATGCGATTCGCCCGATGGTATCGCAGGAGATTATTTCGGATTGTATCGTACAGACCCGCAAAAACGGCTGTGCTATTGCGGTGATTCCTTGCGCAGAAGCCATGGTCATTACCGACGATCAGGAAACCGCTGAGAAATGCTACCCGCGTGACGAACTCAAACGTACGCAAACGCCGCAGGGCTTCACGATCGGTAAGATTTGTGATTTGCACCGTCGCGCCTTAGAAGCGGGCATCACCAATTCGGTCGCATCTGTTACGTTGATGATCGAAATGGGGGAAAAGGTGTATTTCTCCGCCGGTTCGGAGAAAAATATTAAGCTGACGACAGTAGAGGATATTGACATTTTCAAGGCCTTACTGCACGTCAAACGTTCCAACTGGTTAAAGTGAGGGAATAAGTTTGTTTTTGTATGACAGCGCGACGTATCAGCAAGATCTGCTGACCGCTATTCGTGCCACGCGCGGCATCGAAAAACTAAATGGTTGTCGGGTAATGGTGACCGGTGCGACGGGGCTTATCGGCTCGTTCGTGGTGGACGCATTGCTGACGCTTAACCGCACACAGCAAGCGGCGATACACGTGTACGCACTCGGCCGCAGCGAAAAGCGGTTGCGTGAACGTTTTGATGGAGTTGCAAGTGACTATTTGCATTTTGTAGAACAGGACGTCAACCGTGAACCAACCTTTGATTTTGCGGTGGATTATATTATCCACGCGGCGAGCAACGCCTATCCGGCGGCATTTGCCGAAGATCCGGTCGGCACGGTTTTAAGCAACGTTTTGGGAGCGAAATACTTGTTGGATTACGCCAAAGACCACGGCGCGAAGCGTTTGCTTTTCGTGTCGTCGGGTGAGGTGTACGGGCAGGGAGATCCGTCGTTGGAAGCGTTCACGGAATCCTACAGTGGTTACGTAGATCCCACCAAAGCGCGTTCGTGCTATCCGGCATCCAAACGTGCCGCCGAAACGTTGTGCGTATCGTATACGCAGCAGTACGGATTAGATACGGTGATTGTGCGCCCTTGTCATACTTATGGCCCCAATACCACGGCGAGCGACAACCGCGCCAATGTGCAGTTTGTCAGCAATGCGATTGCGGGGCAAGACATTGTGATGCAAAGTCGCGGCACGCAA
>JAZOQQ010000207.1:0-3555 GCA_045656165.1 Acutalibacteraceae bacterium | reverse complement strand
CGGAACATCGCTTTGAGGACTTGATAAGAAGGCATTACGTTATCAAAACCCATCAACGGCACCGCATTCTGAACGCGAGGATCGTGCGCATCGAAGGTGATGATGTTGGTCACGCCCATGCGCTCAAGTTCTTGCAACGCCACCGCGCAGTCAAGCGACTCACGATAGTTGCGGCGATGCTGACGGCCGCCAAACAGGATCGGCATAATCACGTTGATGCGGTGTGCTTTACCGCCCGCCGCCTGAATGATACGTTTGAGGTCTTGAAAATGATCGTCAGGCGACATGCAGTTTTCGCGACCAAAGATGTTGTATTTCACATTGTAGTTACCCACGTCGACCAAAATAAACAGGTCATCACCGCGGATACTGGATTTGATGAGGCCCTTACCGTCACCCGACGAAAAACGCGGGCATTCGGCCGGAATCAAGAACGACTCCTGCGGCACGCCGGCTTTAGCGGACCAATCTGCTAAGTAGTAGTTGATCTTCTCGGCGAGTTCCTCGGTACCCGGTTGCGCGATGATGCTCAGCGGCGCGACTTGGTTGGGCGCCGAAAAAATGGTTTCACTGGTTAATTTTTCTGCCATATTTGCCATCCCCTCATTTTTGATATACCATATCTTGTATTTACACTATAACACACTCTGCGACAAATGAAAACAAAAACTTTTGCTTTTCATGAAAATTTTTTTGTGTTTTTTTTGCAACATACTATTGACAATGCACAAAAGAGCCGTCAAAATGTTCATGAGGCGGTGAGGAGATGAGTCAATTGACCGAAAACAGCATACTGTCAGAGGAGCAACGCGAACGGGCATGGTTGATTTCGGTGGACACCGGCGAGTTCGACATTGAGGTTTCCTTAGACGAACTGGAAGAGTTGGCGGACACCGCCGGTGCAGACGTAATCGGCCGTTTAACGCAAAAGCGCGAATCGCCCGATAAGGCGACGTGTATCGGGCAAGGGCGGTTGGAAGAACTGGCCATGCTCGCGCAAAACACCGAAGCGGATCTCGTCATTTTCGACCGTGAACTCACCGCCACCCAACAGCGCAATTTAGAGGACGCCCTCCCCTGTCGCGTGGTGGATCGCACCATGCTGATCTTGGATATTTTCGCCGCTCGTGCGCGATCGGCAGAAGGTCGTTTACAAGTGGAACTCGCACAACTGCAATATCTGCTGCCGCGTTTAGCCGGGCAAGGTGTCGCACTGTCACGACTCGGCGGCGGTATCGGCACACGCGGACCGGGTGAAACAAAACTGGAAAGTGACCGCCGACACATCCGCCGACGCATTCACGCCATACGCGAATCGCTGGAAGCGGTGGAGCGCCAACGCATTCAACGGCGCGACCGTCGGCGCAAGGATAACGTGCAAACGGTTGCGATCGTCGGTTATACCAACGCCGGCAAATCCACGTTGATGAATCGCTTGACCGATGCCGGCGTCTTAGCGGAAGACAAACTTTTCGCCACGTTAGACACCACCGCCAGAGGTCTCAAACTACCCGACGGAAGAACCGTGTTGCTGATCGACACGGTCGGTTTGGTACGTCGGTTGCCGCATCATTTGGTTGATGCATTCCGTTCGACGTTAGAAGAAGCGGCGGAAGCCGACGTGATTCTCAATTTGTGTGACAGTTCTGCCGAAGATGCTGCCGAACATTTAGACGTGACGCGTCAACTATTGAAACAACTCGGCTGTACCGACACGCCGATCGTAACCGTCTTCAACAAATGCGATCTGCCGCCGGCGTTGCCGCTGACCGATCGCGACGGGGCCATACGAATCAGTGCCGCCACGGGCTTCGGCTTGGAAGAATTGTTGGAACGTTTGTGTGAAGCGTTGCCGCCCGATCGCAAACGTGTGAAATTGTTACTGCCATTTGACAAAGGCGCACTCGCCGGTGAATGCCGTCGCGAAGGGGCCGTTGAATATGAAGAATACGTTGCCGAAGGGTTGTCCATGACCGTCACGTTGGGTGCGCGGTTATTGGAACTGACAAAACCATATCAACAGGAGGAGCCATAAGATGTCTACACCAAAATGGTTACAGGATGCTGTGTTTTACAATGTTTATCCCCAATCATTTTACGATACTAACGGTGACGGTATCGGCGACTTAAACGGTGTTACCGCCAAACTGGATTACATCCGCGATATGGGATACACGGTTATTTGGCTAAACCCCGTGTACGAAAGTCCGTTCCGCGATGCCGGTTACGATATCACGGATTTTTATAAAATTGCCGACCGTTACGGTACCAATGACGATTTCCGCCATTTGTGCGAAGAAGCACACGCACGCGGCATCCGTGTGGTCATGGATTTGGTAGCTGGTCATACGTCGCTGGAATGTGAATGGTTTCAGGAATCGGCGAAACCGGAACGCAACCGTTATTCCGACCGTTACGTATGGACCGACAGCGTGTGGAAAAAAGGGTCCGTCGGCTCGTTCATTAGCGGCTATTCCGACCGTGACGGTTGTTACATGAACAACTTTTTCTATCATCAACCGGCACTCAACTACGGATATGCGGTCGTGGAAGAACCGTGGCAGACGAGCATGGATTCCCCTGCCGCTTTGGAAACGCGCGCCGAACTGCTGCGCATCATGGATTTCTGGAGTGACCTCGGTGCCGACGGGTTCCGCGTTGATTTAGCGGAATCGCTGATTAAAAACGATCCCGACGGCAGCGGCATCCGCCGCTTTTGGCAGGGCATGCGTTCCGAATTTTTGGGCAAACATCCCGACAGCGTAATGGTAGCGGAATGGGCACGCCCGAAACTCGCGATCGCCGCCGGATTTCACATTGACCATTTCCTGCACAGTTGTTTACCGGCATACACCACCTTGTTCCGCTATGAGCAGAACACCAATCAGCACAATTTGTGGATCGGCAACAGTTACTTCCGCCGCGAAGGCAAAGGACATCTCCGCGAATTTTTGGACACCTATTTAGAACACTACGAATCCGTCAAAGGTAAGGGCTATGCCTGTATCCCGTCGGGTGACCACGACATCCCGCGTTTGTCGATCGGGCGCGATACCGACGAATTATTCGTCACCCACGCCTTTTTGCTCACCATGCCGGGCGTACCGCTGATCTATTACGGCGACGAGATCGGCATGCGATACGTGGAAGGGCTCCGATCAAAAGAAGGCGGCTTCAACCGAACCGGTTCGCGCACACCGATGCAATGGTGCGAAGGCAAAAACCTCGGTTTTTCACCGTCGGATACTCCTTATCTGCCGGTAGACAGCGCCGACGATGCGCCAACCGTACAGGCGCAAGAAGCCGATGAAAAATCGCTCTTGCACCACACGCGCAAGCTGATTCGTTTGCGCCGCGAAAATTCCGCATTATGGGCGGATTCGTCGTTTGAGGTACTGTACGACGATTATCCGTTTGTGTATCGCCGCAGCAGCGATGAACAGACGGTGGTGGTTGCCATCAATCCGTCGGATCGCGCTTACACGCTCACCGTTCCGCACGCCGCGCGTGTGTTGTACGCCAAGGGCGCTCGTGTAGAGAACGATACGTTGCATA
>JAZOQQ010000206.1:0-4385 GCA_045656165.1 Acutalibacteraceae bacterium | reverse complement strand
CATGATCTGGGATGACATGCTGGAACAATTCCCGTGGGTGCTTGAAAAATTACCACGTGACGTCATCCCTTGTGCGTGGTTCTACCAGTTCACCGAACGTTATCCGATCGCTCGATTCAGCACGGGCCGCAGTTACGATCTGTTCGGCAGGTTTGAAGAACTGGGCTTCCGCTATTTTGCTTGTTGCTGGCGCGGCAATTCGGTGGATTCGCTGACAGCGTATGCCGCCAAAAACCATCCGTTTGGTATGCTGATGACCAACTGGGAAATGAGCGATGAACGTGTGTTGCCGCTGTTGTATCCGCAGGTATACCAAGCGGGAGCAATGTGGAGCGGTAAAGCCCCCATCGGTCACGATAATTTGGTCCAATCCGCCGCACGGTTTACCGATGATCCTGAAGCAGCCGATGCGATCGCATTGATTTTCTCCAATCAGTGGGGGGAAGCGGGCTATCGTATTCCGAGCGAAAAATCTGCGTACTACGTGCCGGACGAACCGGCTTATACCGATCGTGCCATTCTGAATTCGGTGCGTCGCATTTTGAAAACAGCAACCGGCGATACCGCTGTGCTGGATGCTTTCCGCGCCTGGGTTGAACGTAAATATGTGACGATGCGGTTGTGGGAGATCGGCTACGCGTTGCACGAGTACCGTTGCGGTGAAGGTGTCTATTCCCTTGCGCACCTGCAACAAGAGGCCGCCTCGGTTTCGGAAGAGGTTGAAAATTTGCGTGAGATGGTAAGCCGCCTGTGGGATGAGAATCGGCCGGGCCTTACCCCTGATAAATGGAATGCCATCATGGATACCTTGGCAAAATCTGCTGCCTTTTTGGTTGATACCGCCGCTACCGCTACCGACCACGACTGTGGGCGTCTGGTTGTGCGCTTTGACCTTTCGGAATGCTGTTCCTCGTGTACAACAACCATCACTCTTGGCTATGCGGACGGTAGCACCTATCAGGCGGCGTGCGGTAACTATAAAGCCGTGCACGTACGCGCCATGGAAAAATACGATTACAGTTTTACCATCCCTGCCGATAAAGAGCCCACGTCGGTCACCTTGATGATCAAGGGTTACGGCGCGGCGGGTGTGCGCTATGCGTCGGCTACCTTGCCGGGCGGTCGACACTATCTGCCGGTCGGTATCACCGACGTACACGGTCAGATCGATCACCCCGAAGTATTACTGTACGATGACAGCCGTCCTGCGGTGTTCAACGAACCGGAAATGTTGCAATTCTTTGTCAACCATATTACTCGCTATCGTGAAAATACCGTGACGTTATCGCTGGGATAAACAAAAAAGATGTGTGGCATCGCCACACATCTTTTTTTATACTTTGGAAAACGCATATTTCGTCGTGCTGCGGAACACGTCGCCCGCTTTGAGCGTGGTAGACGGGAACTGCGGTTTGTTGGGGCTGTCGGGGAAGTGCTGTGTTTCCAAGCAGAACCCTTGAAAACGCGACATCGCACCGCCTTTGCCAAAGGGCGAATCCAGAAAATTCGCGGTATATAACTGTACACCGGGTTGATCGGTGTAGCAATCCATACGGATGCCGCTTTTCTTGGAAATAGCCGTTACCGCCAAACGCTCGGTCATCGTATTGCCCAGCACGAAGTTGTGATCGTACCCGTTGCCAAAACGGATCTGCTCGTGATCGGCGGCAATATCTTGCCCGATGGGCTTCGCTACACGGAAATCAAACGGCGTACCCTCTACTGCCAGTTGTTCACCGGTTGGTATCAGCGTTTGGCTGACCGGCGTGATCGCTTCGGCGTTGATTTGCAACAGTGTATCCAGCACGGTACCGCCACTATAGCCGTTTAAGTTAAAATACGAGTGGTTCGTTAAATTGATGACGGTATCTTTATCCGACGTGGCGGTATAGTCAATACCCCACGTGTTATCGGGTGATACGGAAAACCGCACATCCACCGTGACGGTGCCGGGATACCCCATTTCTCCGTCGGGGGAGATGTAACGCAAGGTGAACGCATCGTCCTCCACATTAACAACTGCCCAAACTTTTACCTGAAACCCTTCCGCACCGCCGTGCAGGTGGGTGATACCCTTCTCGTTGCGGCCGACATCGTATGTCTTATCGCCCAGCGTGAACGTGCCGCCGGCAATGCGGTTGGCATAGCGCCCAACCGTTACGTTAATGGATCCGCCACCTGTGCGGAACCCTTCCAAATCCTCATAACCCAGTACGACATCGTACCCATCGTAAATCACATTGGTGACGGTGGCGCCGTACGTGATGACGGAAACTGATAAGCCGCCTTTGCCGATGACGGTCAGTTGTTCAACGGCCTCTCCGCTTGGAAGCACACCGTAAGGTTTACGTGTAACCGACATGTAAAACCCTCCTTTTTATCTGATAGGATTATACCGCGAACCGCGTCCTTTGTCAATAAACCCCATTGACAAAGAGACAGGGAGAGGGTATACTGTCTTTAAGAGGAGAACACACGTTCTATCAGGAGGTGACGGCTTTTGGAGCGCACGATCTTGCATTGCGATTGCAATTCGTTTTTTGCATCGGTAGAGTGTGTCTATCGGCCGGAACTGTGGCACGTACCGATGGCGGTGTGTGGCGATCCTGAAAACCGACATGGCATTGTACTTGCCAAAAACGAGTACGCGAAGCGCTACGGTATCACCACCGCCGAGACCGTGTGGCAAGCCAAGCGCAAATGTCCCGAACTTGTTATGGTGCCGCCGCACTACGAGCGTTATGAGGAGTTTTACCAGCGTATCAATGCGCTGTATTGTGAATATACCGATCGAGTGGAACCGTTTAGCATTGATGAATCATGGCTGGATGTCACGGGAAGTCGTTTGTTGTTTGGCGACGGCAAAACCATTGCCGATACCTTGCGTCGGCGTGTCCGTGACGAGATCGGCATTACCATTTCGGTGGGCGTTTCCTTTAACAAAACGCTTGCCAAAATGGGAAGTGATTACAAAAAGCCGGATGCCACTACTGTGTTTTCAAAGGACAATTTTCGCGATATCTTATATCCCATGACGGTGGATAACCTCCTGTTTGCCGGCCGAAGTACCTGTGACACGCTTGGCCATATGGGCATTCGTACCATCGGGGATTTGGCTGTTGCCGATCGCGCCTGTATCGAAGCGGCGCTCGGCAAGCTCGGCGGGCAACTGCATGATTATGCTAACGGTATTGATCCGTCGCCCGTGCGCTTGTTTACCGATAAACGCGAAATGAAATCCTGCGGCAACGGCATGACCTTCCCGCAGGATCTGACGACGACCGAACAACTGCATAACGGATTGTTATATTTAACCGAGCCGATTGCGGCACGATTGCGTTCACACGGTCTGTTTTGCAAAACGGTCACCGTTACGGTGAAATATCCCTCGCTCAAAACCGTGTCCCACCAGCGTACCCTCGCATCGCCTACCTCGGTTACCGTTGCCTTATACGAAGCGGCAATGCAGGCATTACACGATTGTTGGAAAGAGGGAACGGCGGTTCGCAGTTTAACGGTTACCGCGTCCAAACTGTGCGAGGAAGAACTGCCTGAACAGTTGGATTTCTTTGCCGAAAACGACGATAAGCGCGAGCGGCAAGCCACGTTGGATACGGCGGTGGATACCTTGCGTGACCGCTTCGGGCAAGATGCCGTCAAACGATGTGCTATCCTTCACCGTACCTCCGGTCGTTCTCATAATCACGAATGAAAAAGCCCGATTCCAAACGGAATCGGGCTTTTTAAAAATCCGGTTAGTTAAACTTGACATCGTAGGTGAGAACGCCTTTTGCCGGTAATTTGCCGGCGAGGACATCCAAACCATAGTTCACAGCATTACGGGACATACCGCCGATGATGATACGCGGGATATGTACCACATCCTCCATAACGTACGGGTTACCGAAGTGCAGAATGGCCGAAATTCGGTTGGTGATCTGCAACGCCTTGATACCCGAAGTTACACGGGTGGTCAAGCACTCAGGGCCGGTGTACGCGGCGCTTTGCATAAAGGTGATGTATACCACGTCGTCGTACGGGACGGTTTCTTGTAACAGGAACATCGTTTCGTCGGCGGTGGGGAACTGACGCAGGAAACGCACGTCGGAGTTGGGGAACAGTTCGTGCAACCGTTCTTCAATGTCAGCGGGACGATACCAACCCTTGTTCATGGTATCCACGTTGACTTTGCCGTGCGAGTCAACTTCGGATTCACTTTCAACCAATACCACGAAGCAATGACGCGCATCACGGTCAATAGCGGGGGTCAGACCCTCGTCACATTTCGCAAAAGTGAAGTCGCGATTGATGCTGTCGAAATCTTCCAAATCTTTTTCGGTGATCTCGGTCACTTTGGGAAGAGTCAACGTCTTGTGTTGTGCCTC
>JAZOQQ010000205.1:0-9194 GCA_045656165.1 Acutalibacteraceae bacterium | reverse complement strand
AGGTACAGGTCGTGTCCTGGTACGACAACGAGAACTCCTACACCAGCCAGTTGGTCCGCACCATCAAATACTTCGCGGAACTCGCCTAATCGGGTTTTAAACGCAACCGTGCAAGGTTCATGTGAACCTTGCACGGTTTTTGTTTTTGCTGCTATGCTGTTTTATTTCGCTTTTTTCTCTGCCCCGCCTCAGCACACGACCGCTTTCTTTTTCGGTTGTGGGGTTTTATGTCTTGCACCGCGGTGGCGGGTGTGGTATAATAAGGACATTGTGAGGTGCTTAAAACATGAACAAAGAAACCATCAGCCGTGCCGTACGGCTGTATTTTACCACTTACCTTGCCGCTGTGATGGGTGTGTTTATTTATCTGTCGGTCGGTGTGCTGGTATCGGTGGCATTCCCCGAAGGGCAGACGCTGTCAAACGTGACGTCTGCGGTTATGAATGCGATCGCACTGTTTTTGCAAGGCGGATTGTTTTTCGTAATCGTTTACGGCAAGCAATGGGACTATGGCGATAAAGACAGCAACGCTGCCCTTTTTGGTCATATCGAGGGTGATAGATGGCGCGGCTTGAAAATGGGTCTGCTCGCGGCGATCCCGTCGTTTGCGGCGTGGTTGGTGTTGGTGGCGGACAAATTGTTTGCGTTTTGGCCGTATACCGCCGCCGTATACCGCGTGTGTCAGTTGCCGCTGTATCCCGTGTTGGTGTGGTCGATGGGTTCTAACATTATGGCCACCACCGCTACCATTTCATGGGGCGGTATTTTGTGCGCCGGCTTGCCGGTGCTGTTCGTGCCGGTTGTGGCGACGATCGCGTACGTGTTAGGGTTCCGTCACATTCAAGTGTGGGAACGCATTGTGTTTTCGCGCAAAAAGAAATAACCGACATCCCCTTCGCATAGGAATAGTACGCGGAGGGGATTCTTTTGAAAGAACGCGTAGTGGATATGTTGTCGGTGATAACAGCCGCGGCATTGTTGTTGACGGTGGCATTCGGTTTCACCGTACGGCATACGGCAGGCCCGACGATGCACACATTTCGCATTGTGATCGACGCAGGTCACGGCGGAGAAGACGGCGGTGCCGAAGGCGCCGACGGGACGTTGGAAAAGCATATCAACTTAAGCATTGCGCAACCGATCGGTGATTTGCTGACGGTGTTGGGGTATACCGTTACGTACACGCGCACGGCCGATACCATGGTGGATGCGACGGGCAATACGTTGCGTGAGCGGAAGGTAAGCGATATGCACAATCGTTTGGCATTGATGGAGCAGGCGGATCTGGCGATCAGTATTCATCAAAACAAATTTCCGCAAACCAAGTACAGCGGCGCGCAAGTGTTTTACGGCAACGGCAATGCCGAAAGTCGCGTGTGGGCGGAAGCGATCCGTTCCTCTGTGCTGACGTTGTTGCAACCGCACAACAAACGGGAACTCAAAAAAGGGGATAACAGCGTGTTTTTGCTATCTCGCGCCACCGTGCCGCTTGTGTTGGTGGAATGCGGGTTTTTATCCAATGAAACCGAACGTGAGCAACTAAAAAACAGGGAATATCAGCGGCAAATGGCCTTTGCCATTGTCGGCGGAATTTTGCAAGTTTAGGAGAATTGTCATGGCAGGAAAGCAAAAGAGCATCTACGTTTGTTCGGAATGCGGCGGTCAATTTCCCAAATGGTCGGGCAAGTGCCCATTGTGCGGGGAGTGGAACAGCATTACCGAAGAGGTCACCACCGTAAAAAGCGGCGGTGCCCCTGCGCGCAAAGCCGAAGTGACCACTCTTGACAGTATTGATACGCAAGCCGAAACCCGTTATCTGACAGGTATCGGTGAGTTAGATCGTGTGCTGGGCGGCGGTATCGTGCCGGGAGGTCTTATGCTCATCGGCGGTGATCCCGGCATCGGCAAATCCACGTTGTTGTTACAGATTTGCGGTCATTTGAGCCGTCAGTACCGTATTTTATATGCGTCGGGTGAAGAATCACCGAGGCAGATCAAATTGCGCGCCGAACGTTTGGCGGTTGGCGGGGAAAATTTGTTGCTGTTATGCGAAACGGATATGGACACGATACTGGAAACGGTGCGTGCCGAAAAGCCCGACATTGTGATCGTGGACTCCATTCAAACGGTGAGTTTGTCGGATGTTGCTTCCTCGCCGGGCAGCGTGACACAGGTGCGCGAATGTGCCTCGGCGTTGATGCGCGAAGCGAAGCAACACGACATTCCGATCTTCATTGTCGGTCATGTTAACAAAGATGGGGCGATCGCCGGCCCGAAAGTGATGGAACACATTGTGGATTGTGTGCTGTATTTTGAAGGCGATCCGCACAGCAATTATCGTATGTTGCGCTGTGCGAAAAACCGTTACGGTTCCACCAACGAAGTCGGCGTATTTGAAATGTGTGACATCGGATTGCGCGAGGTGGAAAATCCCTCGCTGATGCTGTTGTCGGGTCGTCCGAAGAATGTCAGCGGTACTTGTGTGGCATGTTTGCTGGAAGGCACACGGCCGTTGCTTGCCGAGGTGCAAGGGTTGGTATCGCCAACCGGTTTCGGTAATCCGCGGCGCATGGCGACCGGTTTTGACGGCAACCGTCTGGCGTTGCTGTTAGCGGTGCTCGAAAAACGTGCAGGATATTTTTTCTCAAACTTAGACACCTATTTAAATGTAGTTGGCGGTTTGCGGCTGGACGAGCCGGCGGCGGATCTGCCGGTAGCGTTAGCGCTGATTTCGGGGCTCAAAGACACACCCATGGACGAAGGCACCGTCGCATTCGGCGAGATCGGTCTTGCCGGCGAACTGCGTGCGGTGTCGGGTGCCGAACAGCGTATCGCGGAAGCGGCAAGGTTAGGGTTTAAGCGTGTGATCGTTCCTGCTCATACGCTGAAATCATTACACGGCACGTATCCCATTGACGTTGTGGGGGCGGCAACGGTACGTGAAGCATACGAAAAACTATAAGATTGATTTTTGATAGACGAAAGCGTTCGCTTTCGTCTATTTTTTTGGTTATAATTTGCGTTTTCCTTCAAAGAATAAAACAGGGAGGCAATGTGATATGAAAAAATATATATGGCTGGTGCTCGGTACCGGCCTTGCTGTTGCGCTGATCTTTGGCATACGCGCGGTAACGTCAAGCGAAACCGCATCGGTTTCGCTTGTGACATTAGAGCCGCAAACGGTACGGCACACGGTGGTATGTAGCGGTAAAATTGAAGCCGCCGACGGACAATCGGTGTATACCGATACACCGTGCGTGGTGGGTACGGTAATGGTACAAGAAGGACAATACGTAAAAAAGGGGGATACACTATTTACGGTGGATGCCGCGGCAACCGAACAGGCGTTATCACAACTCTCGCCATCGCTTTCGGGTGCATCGGGTCTGGTGAGTGAAAACGTGACAGCGACGGCAACCGGTGTGGTAACCTCGTTGAACGTCAAAGCGGGTGACGTGGTCTCGCACACAAAGCCCTGTGCCGTGATTGCATCGGGTGGCGACGTGCAGATTGTTGTGGCGGTTCGCGAACGGCATTTGTCACAAGTAAAGGTGGGACAAACGGCGGAGATCACCGGCGCGGCGTTCCCTGACGCACAGTATATTGGTACGGTCGGCAAGATTGCTGAAAGCGCACATCAGCAATACGTCGGCACCGTATCCGAAACGGTGGTGGATGCGGTGATTGCGTTGAGCGGCGGAACGGACGATGAGCGGCTGAAAACGGGCTTAAACACCAAAGTGTCCATCGTAACGGGGCAACAGGAAGGCGTGTTGCTGATACCGTACGACTGTTTGGCACAAAACGAAAAGGGGGAGGAATATGTGTATGTGTATACCGGCGGAGAGTTTGCACGCCGACGTGCGGTGGAATTGGGCGAAGAATATGCCGAAGGAGTTTTGGTGGTGTCCGGGTTATCGGCCGGCGACCGGTTGGTACAAAACCCCGAAGCGCTATCCGGTGAACAGGTTCGGGTACGGGTGGAATGAGCGATGGAACTGATCAAAACAGCCATACGGCAACTGTGGCGACGTCGCGGTCGTTCCTTGCTGACGGTAGGCGGTATTGCGGTTGGCGTCATGATGGTATCCATCGTGACGGTGGTCGGCAGTATTGGTCGACAGTTTGTCAATCGCGAACTTGACAGCATGGGTATGAGCGGGCTGTCTGTGATGGCGCTTTCTACGGATTTTTTACTCAGTGAGGAAGCACTTGAAGAGATCCGCGCATTGTCACAGGTGGAAACCGCCATGCCGCTGATGGTGGAGGTCACCGAGGTTAACACGGTGCTCGGCGATCATGCGGCGGTGCTGTGCGGAATTGATGCGGGTGCAGGGCAGGTAATCTCGCTGACTCTTTGCCACGGCCGCCAGATCGGAGCAGGTGATGTGGCGGCAGGCGCGCCGATCTGTGTGCTGGATGAAACGTTGGCAAAAGCGGCGTTCGGTCGGCAAAACGCGGTCGGCAAAACCGTAACGGTGAACTTTGGTAACGTGCCGCAAGAATTAACGGTGGTGGGGATCACCCAAACAGGTAGCAGTTTACTGCAGAACATGACATCCATGATCCCCGGCATGGTGTACGTGCCGTATACCACTCAACAGCATTTGACCGGTCGGCAGAATTTCGATCAAATTGCCGTGCGTACGGTCAACAGCAACGTGACCGAGTTTACGCAAGCGCGCATAGAAGGTATTCTTGACCGTTTATACGACGGCGCCAACAGATTTCGTACCGATAATTTAGCCATGCAGAAGGACCGTTTGGGACGCATCGTGGATATCGTCGCCGCCGTATTAACGGTGCTCAGCGGGGTATCGCTGATCGTATCGGGATTCGGCATCATGACGGTCATGCTTTCATCGGTTGGCGAGCGCACGCGTGAGATCGGTGTAAAGAAGGCGATCGGCGCGACCAATCGTCGCATTTTGGCCGAATTTTTGGCCGAGGCGGTGTTGTTGTCGGGCGTTGGTGCGGTTGTGGGGCTGTTGCCGGCGGTGTTGTTGACGCTGGTGTTGGGCGAATCGGTGTCCATCACCTCATTTTTGGCGCTGGTGGTATTTGCGATGCTTATCGGCACGGTTTTCGGGGTGTATCCTGCGCATAAAGCAGCCAAATTGCCGCCTGTTATTGCCTTGCGCAGCGAATAAAAAACCGTTGCGAGTAAAGGTGGGTTGTGGTATACTGGCAATATAACTGTAGCGGAGGTCTGTAACTATGAAAACACAAAACCGTGTGATCGGAAACGGAGTACGTTGCTTGACTCTGTCTGATGACCGTTTTAAAACCGCACAACTGACGGTAGCGTTGTTGTTGCCGTTGTCTGCTGATACGGTGGAAGAATATGCGTTGTTGCCACGCCTACTTGTGCGTGGCTGTTCGTCTTGCCCCGATTTTACAGCGTTGCATCGTCGCTTAAATCGGTTATACGGTGCGGCCGTTACCGGTGAAGTGGCGCGAATCGGTGAAGCGCAGGCCTTGGTGCTGACGGTGGAGTATACGGCTGATCGCTATGCGATAAACGGCGAACCGCTGACGGCGGCTTGCGCGGAATTGTTGCGTGACATGTTGTTCCGACCGGCGCTTGAAAGCGGCTTGTTCCGCGCCGAGGATGTGGAAACCGAACGGCGATGCTTGGCGGAAGAAGTGCGTGCCGAGATCAACGAAAAGCGGTACTATGCTCGCTGTCAAGCCGAGCGGTTGCTCTGCCCTGATGAAGCGTACGGCATCGGTCGATGCGGCAGTGCCGAGAAGATTGAACGCTTAACCCCTTCCCAAATGACCGACGCGTGGCAACGGGCGTTGCGCCAAGCAAGCGTGCAATTGATTTTGCAAAGCGAAGGGTCGCTGGGCGATGTGGAAGATGCTTTTTATCGGGAGTTTGCGGCGGTAAAGGATCGCGCGCCGCAAGGATGTGTCACCGATACCGCCACGCGTATCCCGACACAGCGTCGTCGGGTGGAAGAAATGGAAGTCGGGCAGTCCAAATTGGTAATGGGTTTTCGTGCGGGGTGTGCCGAACCGAGTCCTAACGTGGCGGCGGTGCGTTTGATGAATGCGTTGTTCGGTGGCACAGCATCGTCGCTGTTGTTCCGCAACGTGCGCGAAAAATTGAGTCTTTGTTATTATTGCTCGTCAATGTACGATCGCATCAAAGGTGTAATGTTTGTGCAAAGCGGCGTGGATGCCGCAAACACCGAGCGTGCCGAAACTGAAATTTTGGCACAACTGGATTTAATTCGCAACGGCGAGTTTACCGAAGAGGATTTGGAATCGGCGCGCCGTGCAGTGGTGCAGAGTTTTGAGGCGGTGGGCGATTCCTTGTCTGCTCGCGCCGGTTGGTATATTGCACAGGCGGTAGCCGAGGAAACGCAAACACCGGAGCAAAGTCGGGATGCGGTGGAAGCCGTTACGCGCGATCAAGTGATCGAAGCCGCGAAAAACGTGCAGTATGAATGCGCCTATTTGTTAGCACAGAAAGGGGAGGGGTCACATGAGTAATTGGAAACAGCTGGTCTGTTCGCACACAGGTGAGCGTTGCTGGTTTTTGTTGCACAAATCCGGCCTTCCCATCTACGTATGGCCGAAAGAGGGGTATGCTTCGTCTTACGCGGTGTTCGCCACAAATTACGGCGCGATCGATACCGCCTATTTGGAAAACGGCAACACGGTGGAACTGCCGGCAGGTATCGCGCATTATTTAGAGCATAAATTGTTTGAAAATGAGGATTGCGATGCGTTTGAGCGGTACGCAAAAACAGGTGCCAATGCCAACGCATACACTTCGTTTGATCACACCGCCTACCTGTTTTCCTGTACACAAAATTTAGAGGAATCGTTAGAGATCTTGTTGGATTTTGTGCAGGATCCGTACTTTACTGAACAAACGGTGGAAAAAGAGCGCGGTATCATCGGGCAGGAGATCCGTATGTGTGAAGATTCGCCTTCGCGTACGGTGTTTTGCAATTTGCTCACGGCGTTGTATCAGCGCCATCCCGTGCGTATTGATATTGCGGGCACGGTGGAATCCATCGCCGAGATCACGCCGGAATTGCTTTACGGATGTTACCGCAGTTTTTATGATCTGCAAAACATGGTGCTGGCGGTGACGGGTAACGTCACGCCCGAACAGGTGGAAGCGGTGGCGGATCGCTTGTTAAAACAATCGGTAGGCGGCGTGCCGGAACGCGCTCCCGTGGACGAACCGCTTGAAGCGGCACAACCGCGCATTGCGGTGAAAATGCCGGTGTCCGATCCGCTCTTTTACTTGGGGTATAAAGTGCCGATGGATGCGACCGCGCGTGAATCGGCGGCAGAAGTGGCGGCGGCGGAAGTGTTACAAGAATTGCTCGGCGGCCGTGCAAATCCGCTTTACGCCGACCTTATGCGGCGCGGGCTTATCAACGCATCGTTCGGGCTGGAGTATTTTGATGGTCCCGGTTATGCGGCGTGGATCCTCGGCGGCGAATCGCACGATCCGGAAGCGGTGTGTGAGGCATTTCGCGGCGAAATTGCGCGGCTCAAATCCGACGGCGTTTCGGCCGACGAATTTGAAGAGGCACGTAACGCGGTATACGGGCGCATGGTATCGCAACTGGATAACATCGAAGCGTGTGCGGATTTGGTGCTGGAAGGACATTTCGGTGGAGTGTCGCCGTTTGCTATACTTGACGAAGTGGCGCGCCTTGATGTACAATCGGTATATCGTCGTGTGTTGCACGATTTTCACGAAGAGGCCTCTGCCGTGTCGTTGGTAGAGCCGATTGAGAAAGGATGATAAACGTGGAAGAATATATTTCGTTTCCAAAACTCGGTTGGACGTTGCCGATCGGGTCGGAGATCGTTTCGTTCCCGTTTTTTAACACCACCATCACCATTCGTTGGTATGGGGTGCTGATCGCGCTGGGTTTTATTTTGGCGGTGGTCTACGCATTTCGCAACATTGATCGCTTTAAACTGAAAAAAGATCCCATGCTTGATGTGGTGCTGATTTGTACCGCCGTGGCTTTCATTGGCGCGCGGTTGTACTACGTGCTGTTTTCCGACAACCGCGAAATGTATTTTGCCAAACCTATTTCGATTTTGTATATCTGGGAGGGCGGGCTTGGCATTTACGGCGGCGTCATCATGGCGTTTGTGTCGGCGATTTTAGTGTGTCGTTGGCGCAAGGTGGATACGCTGCGTATGTTTGACATTGCCTCCATCGGCTTTTTGATCGGGCAGGCCGTCGGTCGCTGGGGCAACTTTTTCAATCAAGAAGCGTTTGGCGGCAACACCGAGTTGCCGTGGGGTATGATGGGTAGCTGGATCTCCAGCGCCAACAACCCAACGAATGGCTACGATCACACTTTACCGGTACATCCAACGTTTTTGTATGAGTCGCTGTGGTGTGTGCTGGGGTTTGTGCTGTTACATATCGTGTCGCGCAAAGCATATCGTTTTAAAGGTCAGTTGTTCTCGCTGTATATCATGTGGTATGGCACCGGTCGATTCTTTATCGAATTGTTGCGTACCGACAGTTTGTATTTGTTTACCATGAAGGTGTCGTGCTTGGTAGCCGTGTTTTCGGTGTTGGGAGGCGCTGTTCTGTATAAAGTGTTTCAGCGTCGAGCGGCGGTGACGGCGGGCGATACTGACGATGCGCCGACCGTTACGCTACAAACCGAGGAAACGGAACAATCGGAGGAGGAACTCACAGATGGCAGTGAAAATTGACGGCAAAGCCATTTCGGCGGCTGTACGACAAGATTTAAAAGAAGAAGTGGCGGCGCTCACCGCCGCCGGTACCACACCGGGCTTGGCGGTTATCATTGTCGGTGACGATCCCGCCTCTCGCGTGTACGTGAATAATAAGAAAAAAGGATGCGCCGAAGTCGGCATTTATTCCGAAGAGATCGCGTTGCCCGCTTCCACTACGCAGGAAGAATTGCTGGAACAGGTGCGGGCACTTAATGCTCGCTCTGACATTGACGGGATCCTGTGCCAACTGCCGTTGCCGTCACACCTGGATGACAAAGCCGTGATTGCGGCGATCGCGCCTGAAAAAGACGTGGATGCTTTTCACGCTGAAAACGTCGGGCATATTATGATCGGCGATTACCGTTTCTTGCCGTGCACGCCTGCCGGTGTGATGGAACTGATCCATCGCAGCGGCGTGTCGGTGGAAGGGAAAGAGTGCGTGGTGATCGGCCGCA
>JAZOQQ010000204.1:0-5864 GCA_045656165.1 Acutalibacteraceae bacterium | reverse complement strand
AAAAGAACGACAGGCCAGCGAGCCGATCGGCGCGAACACCCCTGCCAATATTGTGGCGGTACGGGACGGCGTGATCACCGAGATGCACACGGTGACGGGTCAATCGGCGGTAGCGGTTGGTGATGCGGTGACGGAAGGGACACTTCTCATCAGCGGTGTGATGGACAGTAAAGTCGGTCCACTTCTCAAGCGCGCCGACGGCATGGTTATGGCGCATACCGTTCGCACGGCGCAGGCGACGGTACCGTTCGACGAAGAGGTTTCCGATCCAAACCCACCGGTATTGGTGCGTCCGTGCGTATACATACTCGGTTGGCAGATACCGTTGTACAGCTCGGCTGAGATAGAGGGAGAATACACGATTGAAGAAGAAATTTGCTTTTTGCAGGCATACGGTAAGCCCTTGCCGATCGGGTTGCGAGTGGAACGGTTAGTATTTCAAAAAACCGACATCCGTTCTCGTACACCCGATGGCGCGCGGGCAGAAGCCAAAGCGCGATTAAATGCGACGGTAAAAACATGGGGCGATACCGTACGGGTGGAACGCGAAGAGATAACGGAACAGCAAACCGACAGCGGCATAACGCTTGTCGCCACTTACCATTGTACCGAGTCGATCGGAAAGGTGGTCCCTTTGCAAATGAATGGGAAATAGTGTGAAAAATCGGTGTTTTGCCTAATGACAAATCGTGCAGCTTATGGTATAATGGATAAATAATGGTATACTATGAGCAAAAACGGAAAGGACAGGATGTCCATGGAACAGATCGTCAACGTGGATCGCATGGAACAGGCGGTTGCGCTGTTCGGCAATTTTGACGAGAATATACGGCTGATCGAGCAGCAGTTTGGGGTGTCGGTAATCAGCCGCGACAGCGATTTAAAAGTCAGCGGTGAACCGGAATCGGTTGCCAAAGCCATTCGTGCGATTGAAGGGTTGCTGCAGTTGCTCAATCGCGGCGAACAACTGACGGAACAAAACGTGCGGTATGTGTTGATGTTGGTCAACGAGGGTACCGATAACGAATTGCCGTCGCTTGTCGGCGACAGCATCTGCATTACGGCGAAAGGGCGTCCCATCAAGCCCAAAACGCTGGGCCAAAAGCGGTATACCGAAGCTATTCGCGATAACACGGTGGTGCTCGGTGTCGGTCCTGCAGGTACGGGTAAAACGTACTTAGCGGTCGCAATGGCGGTGGAAGCGTTTCGTGCCAAGCAGGTTAACCGTATTATCCTAACGCGCCCTGCTGTGGAAGCAGGCGAAAAATTGGGCTTTTTACCGGGTGATCTGCAATCCAAAGTAGATCCGTATTTACGTCCGTTATACGATGCCTTGTTTGATATGCTGGGTACCGAAACCTATCAAAAATATTTGGAGCGCGGTAACATTGAAATTGCACCGCTTGCTTATATGCGCGGCCGCACATTAGACGACAGTTTTGTGATTTTGGACGAAGCGCAAAACACGACGCCCGAACAAATGAAGATGTTTTTGACACGTCTCGGTTTTAATTCCAAAATGGTGGTAACGGGTGATATTACCCAGATTGACCTGCCCAGCGGCAAGCAAAGCGGTCTGCGCGAAGTGATGCGCGTACTCAAAGACGTGGAAGACGTGGCGATTTGTACGTTTACGCAAAAGGACGTGGTGCGTCACCAACTGGTGCAGCGTATCATTGAAGCTTACGAGAAGTATGAAAAAAACAAGGAAGGGAAGCGCACGCGAAATGCTGAAAAAACTCAAAGTCGACATTGAAAACCAACAAAAAACGGTGAAGATCCCCACCGGTTTGCGCATGCTCATCCGTCGGTGCTGTCATGCGGTTTTGGAGATGGAACAGTTCGACGGTAACGTGCAGGTGGACGTTACGTTGGTGGATAACGACCGTATCCATCAGGTGAACTTTGAACAGCGCGGCATTGACGCGCCAACCGACGTATTGTCTTTCCCGCTTTGTGAAAACGGCGACTACACGCCGCACCCCGAAACCGACGAGGTGCTGCTCGGCAACATCATGTTGTCCTTGGAACAGGCCGAAAAACAAGCGAGCGATTACGGTCACTCGTTCAACCGCGAGGTTGGTTATTTGACGGTGCATTCCATGTTGCATCTGCTCGGTTACGATCACGTGCAAGGCGGCATAGAAGCGGTTCGTATGCGCGAAAAAGAGGAAACCGTGATGAAACAGGTCGGTTTGCCGCGTGGGAGCAGTTATGTGCTGGAAGATTTTTAAGGGGTTCGGCTATGCGTTTCGCGGCGTGTGGCGTTGCCTGCGCGAAGAATGGCATTTTCGCTTTCACGTGGTCGTGATGGCTTACGTGTGTGCCTTTTTGCCGCGTTTTTCACTGACACGTGCCGAGGGAGCGGTGCTGGCGCTGACCTTCGGTGCGGTACTGGCGGCAGAAGCCGTTAATTCTGCCGTGGAGCGCACCATTGACCGTTTTTCGAAAGAGCAGCATCCGCTGGCTCGCACCGCCAAAGATATGGCGGCGGGCGCGGTGGTGTTGCTGGCGCTCGCCTCGCTGGCAGTTGCCGTCTGTCTGTTTTGGAAACCGACGGTCTGGATGGTCATATTCGCCGACTGGGGCCGTCAAATATATAAACCGATCTTGTTGGTGCTGTCGTTTGTACCGGCGGTACTGTTTATTGCGAAATGGAGAACGAAAACATGACCACAACATCCGCTTTTATTGCGTTGGTCGGACGACCGAACGTCGGCAAATCATCGCTGCTTAACACGCTGGTGGGGCAAAAAGTCGCAATCGTATCGGACAAGCCGCAAACCACGCGCAATCGTATTATGGGTGTACTTACCAAAGATGCCATGCAACTGGTGTTTTTGGACACTCCCGGCACACATCGTCCGCGCACTCGTTTGGGCGATTTCATGGTAAAATCCATCGGTGAAGCCATGTCGGGTGTCGATGTGGGCGTACTGGTGGTGGAACCAACGGCAACAGTGCGCGATAGCGAACGTGAATTGTTGCAGAAATTCCGTTCCCAGAAAATTCCTGTCGTGCTGGTTATCAATAAGATCGACACGGTGGATGATAAAGCCACGTTGTTGACGTGCATGGATGCGTGGCAACAGGAGGGTGAACTCGCCGCGCTCGTACCGATTTCGGCGATGACGGGCGAGGGCTGTGACGAATTGTTGCAAGTACTCGGCGACTTTGCGTTTGAAAGTCCGCACTTTTTCCCTGACGATATGGTCAGCGACCAACCCGAAAAGGTGTTGGCCGCCGAACTGTTGCGTGAACAGATGTTGTTATCGCTTCGCGACGAGATCCCGCACGGGATCGCGGTGGTGATTGAACGGTTGGAAGAACGCGAGACCGAACGCGGCACTATTGTCGATATTGATGCGGAGATCTTCTGCGAGCGGGATACCCACAAAGGCATGGTCATCGGTAAAAAAGGCGCCATGCTTAAGCGCATTTCGTCGGCGGCTCGCGCCGAGATGGAAAAAGCACTTGATACCCACGTGAATTTGCAATGCTGGGTCAAAGTTAAAGAAGATTGGCGCAACCGTCAAGGCCTGTTAAACGGCTTCGGTTATCGGTTGTAAAATTTACCTGTATCAAACGGACGCTTTTCGTTCAAAGTAATAGTGAACGGAGGCGACGGTATGGAACAGGACAAGTTATGGGCAACGTTTCAAAAGACGGGCAAGGTACAGGATTATTTGCGCTATTGCGGGATCGATCTGTATGCGTCCGCCGAAAATTCCGTGGCGGATGCCGAGGGGAAACCGCATGAAACTGACCACCGACGCCCTGATCATACGCGAGAATAACGCGGTTGGCGAATCCGATCGATTCGTGACGGCGTTAACGCGGGATTACGGTGTGATTCGCGCTTCGGTGCGCGGTGCCAGACAACTGAAAAATCGCAACGGCAGTGCTACGCAGTTGTTATGTTATTCGCGACTTTCGCTGTATAAAGGTCGTGACAAATACATCGTGGACGATGCCGAACCGTTGCAAGTATTTTTTGATGTGCGCGGGCAACTGGACAAGCTGGCACTCGCACAGTATTTTTGCGAGTTGGCGGGCGTGTTGGCCCCGACCGAAGAAGAGGCCGAGGAAGAACTACGCTTGTTGTTGAATGCGTTGCATTATTTGGCACAAGGAACCCGCTCGCAAACGATCATCAAAGCGGTTACGGAACTGCGGTTATTATGCCGTGCGGGGTATATGCCCGCCGTATCGGCGTGTGCCGAATGCGGCGGTGACGGTGTGAAATTTTCTGCTTTGCGCGGTGTTTTGTATTGTGACGAACATGGTGCGGGAAGCGATGCTGTGCCACTTACTCCCGGAGTGGTAGCCGCACTTCGTCACGTGGTACACGCACCGTTTGAAAAATGCTTTGCGTTTTCACTGCCCGAAACAGATGCCGCCTTGTTCGGTGTCGTGACCGAAAAATTCTTGTTGGCTCAGTTGAACCGCGGGTTTAACACGTTGGATTTTTATCACAGTTTACTGTAAAGGATACATACCATGAACAAGCATTATCGCGCCTTAGAACTGGATAAGGTACTGGAACTGCTGGCGGCACAGGCGACCTGTGCTGATACGGCAGATTTGGCGCGTGCGTTGCAACCGTCGGTGTATCTCGGCGAAGTGCAAGATCTGCTGGCGCAAACCGATGCCGCGTTTTGCTTGATGGCGAAGTTTGGCGCACCGCCGTTCCGCGAGGTACAAAACGTTACCAACGCTTTGCGTCGTGCCGAAGCGGGCGCTATGCTGACGTTAGCCGAATTGTTGCGCGTGGCAGGTACGCTGCGCGGTATTCGTTCGGTGACAGATTGGCACGCGCATTGTGAGGGCATGTCCACCTGCTTAGATGATCGTTTTGCGGTATTATCCCCCAATAAATATTTGGAAGACCGTATTCGCACCACCGTGCTTTCGGAGGATGAGATCAGCGATAACGCGACCCCCGAACTGTATACCATTCGCCGCAAAATGCGTGCGGCGTCTTCGCGTGTGCGTGAACAACTGGATAAACTTATTCACTCACAAAGCGCACAAAAAGCGTTGCAGGAACCCATCGTTACCATTCGCGGCGGTCGGTTTGTGGTGCCGGTCAAAGCGGAACACCGCGGCGAGATCGCGGGCTTGGTGCATGACACCTCTTCCAGCGGTGCCACGGTGTTTATTGAGCCGATGGGCGCGGTGGAAGCCAATAACGAATTAAAGGTGTTGGAATCCCAGGAAACGGCGGAAATTGAACGTATCGTTACCGCTTTGTCGGCAGAAGTCGGATCCTTTGCATCGGCGATTTTAGACGATTATCAAGTGTTGGTCGGGTTAGACCTGATCTTTGCAAAAGCGCGCTTGGGCTATCAAATGAAAGCCACCGTCCCCAAGGTGACGGAAGATGGACATTTGTTGTTTAACAAAGCGCGTCATCCGTTGATCGACCCGCAAAAAGTGGTGCCGATTGATGTTGAACTCGGCGGCGCCTTTGATACGTTGGTCATTACCGGCCCGAATACGGGCGGTAAAACCGTTACGCTCAAAACGGTGGGCTTGCTCACCTTAATGACCATGTGCGGCTTGATGATTCCGGTACGTGACGGCAGTCAAGTATCGGTGTTCCGCATCGTGCTGGCTGATATCGGTGACGAGCAATCCATTGAGCAGTCGCTCTCCACGTTCTCGGCACATATGACCAATCTTATCCGCATTTTAGACGAGGCGGATGAACGGTCGCTGGTGTTGCTGGATGAACTGGGCGCAGGTACCGATCCGGTGGAAGGTGCGGCGCTGGCAACCGCGATGGTGGAACGCTTGCGTGCACAAGGGGCGCATGTCGTAGCGACCACGCATTATGCCGAAATAAGTCGGAGGCCAAGCGG
>JAZOQQ010000203.1:0-3336 GCA_045656165.1 Acutalibacteraceae bacterium | reverse complement strand
ATAAAGCCGCCGCTGACAAGGCGCGCAAATGGTCCACGCAAAGCCGCGAGGCCGCGCCGTGGTATCAGCACGAGGAGATCGGTTATAACTACCGCATGAGCAACGTCATCGCCGGTGTGGTGCGCGGTCAACTGCCGTATTTAGACGAGCATATCGCGCTGAAAAAGGCGATCTACGAGCGGTACAAGGATGGCTTCAAAGATCTGCCTGTTACCATGAATCCGTTTGACGCGGCAACGATGGAACCGAACTACTGGCTCTCTTGCTTGCTCATTGACGAGAGCGCCATGGCTAAGCAGGTGCGCAGCGATAACGACGTGTGCTATCAAAGCGAGAAGGGCAAGACCTGCCCCAGCGAGATTTTGGATGTGCTGGCCGCGCATAACGCCGAGGGTCGCCCGATCTGGAAGCCGATGCACATGCAACCGCTGTACCGCATGCATCCGTTCGTGACCAAAGACGGCGACGGCAGAGGCACCACCAACGCGTATATCGCGGGCGGCGGGGTAGACGTCGGTGCGGATATTTTCCACCGTGGTTTGTGCCTGCCGAGCGACATTAAAATGACCGCCGACGAGCAAGCGCGTGTCATTGAACTGGTAAAGAGTTGTTTTGAATAAGAGGGGTACATATGCGTAACGTGCAATTGTTTATTAAGCGCGCCGTGGATATCGTAGCATCGGCGGTGCTGATTTTGATCTTAACCGTGATCCCGGTGTTGATCGTGGTGCCGATCCTCATCAAACTGACTTCCAAAGGCCCTGCCGTGTTCAAGCAAGAACGCGCCGGTAAGGACGGCAAGACTTTCACCATTTACAAATTCCGCACCATGCGTATCCCCGAAGACAGTTTGGACGAAAACGGTAATCAACTGGAACCCAAAGACCGCATCACCAAGGTCGGTAAATTCTTGCGCAAGACCAGTTTGGATGAACTCATGCAATTGTTTAACATTTTAAACGGTACGATGAGTTTGGTTGGCCCGCGTCCGACGTTACCGTATCAGATTGAACGGTATTCCCCCGAACAGCGCCGTCGCTTGAAGATGCGACCCGGTGTGACGGGTTGGGCACAGGTGAACGGTCGCAACGATCTGACGTGGACCGAAAAGATCGTGTACGACGTGGAATACGTGGATCATTACAGTTTATGGTTTGATATTAAAGTGTTGTTCAAAACGGTGGGCGTGGTGCTCAAAAGTGAGGGCATCGCGTTTAATAAGAACGATACCATTACCGCCAAAACATCCGAAACCATTCATCAATAAACAGGGAGGGTGCCGATATGAAAGCACTCGTGCTGTGTGGCGGTCTGGCACAGATCGCCCTCATTAAAGAACTCAAAAGCCGTGGCGCCACCGTCATCTTGGCGGATATGAACGAAAAGGTTAAGGCGCGGGAATATGCCGATGCGTTTTATCCGGTTTCGGCGCTGGACGTGCAGGCGGTCAAAGATCTCGCCGTCAAAGAACAAGTGGATTGCGTGTTCTCGGTTTGTGCCGATCAGGTGTTGCAGGTAGCGGCGCAGGTCAACGAAGAACTCGGTCTGCCGTGGTACATTGACTACGCAACCGCCGAAAACGTGTCCAAGAAATCGTACATGAAACGCATTTTCAAAGAGCACGGCGTACCCACCACCGACTTTGAGGTGATGGCAACGCTGGACGAAACGAAGATCGCGCATCTGCGGTATCCGCTCATTGTCAAACCGGTGGATGCGTACAGTTCGCGCGGCGTGTGCAAGGTGTATACTCCCGACGAATTGCGTGCCGCATTTGAAAATGCCGTTACCATCAGCCGTACCAAGACCGCTATCGTGGAAGAATTCGCCGAGGGCGACGAGGTCACGGTGGACGTGTATGTGGAAGGCGGTAAAGCGCACGTGCTGTGCCTGTCTACGCTGTATAAGATCGGTGAAGACGGCAAGTTTATCATCAATCGCAGCCGCATTCCTGCTGACATTCCGGCGGATACCGCCGTGGCGATCGGCGATGCCGCACAAAAGATTGCCACCGCGTTCGGTCTGGTGGATACACCGATGCTGGTACAACTTATCACCGACGGAAAACGTATTTCGGTGGTGGAATTTTGCGCCAGAACCGGTGGCGGTATTAAATTTAGCATGATTAAAAAATTCTCCGGCTTTGATGTTGTGAAAGCCGTGGCGGATCTGGCCTACGGTGAGAAACCGCACGTGGGCGAACTGCCGCCGATTTGCAACATCACGGTCAACGAATTTGTGTATTGCCGTCCGGGCGTGCTTCACCATACCGAAGGGTTTGAGGAGTTGCTGGCAGAAGGCATCATCCAAGAATACGCGGTGTTCAAAGTGCCGGGCGTGCAGTTCGGCTCCATTAACGGAAGCGGTGACCGTGTGGCCTTTTTCAGCATTGAGGCCGAAACCGAGGCGGAGGTCAAACGCCGCCACGCCGTGGCGAATGCGCGCATTAAGGCGCTGACCCCCGACGGCGAGGACATCATTCGCCACGATCTGTTGACAAAATTTTCGGGAGACGTATAACATGAACGTATTGTTTTTAACGATCAGCGCCATGCCGCATTTGGACGGCCATTCCATTTCGGTGGATCTGCTTCACGAATTCGTGCGGCAGGGTCACGCGGTGTCGGTGGTGTGCGCGCAGGCAAAAGGCGAAGAAACCACGCTCGCCGAAGAAGCGGGCTGTCGGATCCTGCGCGTCAAGATTGGTAAAAACAAAAAAGCCAACCTCATCGTCAAGGGCATCACCACCGTGATGTTGCCGCATGTTTACAAGAGTGCGATCAAGCGGTATTTTGCGGATGTGAAATTTGATTTGGTGCTGTATCCCACACCGCCGATCACCCATGCCGATACCGTGCGGTTTATCAAAAAACGCGACGGCGCGATGAGTTATTTACTGCTCAAGGATATTTTTCCGCAGAACGCCGTGGATATCGGCATGATGCGTAAAAGTGGCGTGAAAGGCATTCTGTATCGCCGTTTCCGCCGCAAAGAAAAGCAATTGTATGCGCTGTCCGACCGCATCGGCTGTATGTCCGAAGCGAACGTGCAGTATGTGTTGCGGCACAACCCCGAAGTATCACCCGATAAAATTGAGGTGTGTCCCAACAGTATCGAACCGCAGGATATGCGCATTACCGCCGAGGAGCGCGTGGCGATCCGTGAAAAATACGGGATCCCCACCGATAAATGTGTGTTCGTGTACGGCGGTAACCTCGGCCGACCGCAAGGCATCCCGTTTGTGATGGAGTGCCTCAAAGCGCAGGCGGACACCCTCGATGCGTTTTTCCTGCTCGTCGGTGACGGTAGCGAATACCGCAAATTAGAGGCGTTTAT
>JAZOQQ010000202.1:0-9933 GCA_045656165.1 Acutalibacteraceae bacterium | reverse complement strand
ATGGAGATCGAGCCGTACGTTACGCGGGAACCGTTGCGCGCGGGAGATCGCTTTTTGATTTGCAGCGACGGGTTGACCGACATGGTGCCCGAAGCGGCTATTGCGGCTACCATGGCACAGGGGTTATCGCCGCGCAAAACGGCGCAGTCGTTGCTGAATCAAGCGTTACTGGCAGGCGGCAAGGATAACGTCACCGTGGTATGTGCTGACGTCAAGAAGACGTTGAATTTGATGCGAACGATCAAAGGTTGAGGGAGTAGAGGAAAGGTATGGCCATCACAGCCGTTTTATTGCATAACGGGTCTTTGTACAGCACGCCGTTGGAATACGGGCGGGAGTTGTCGATGGGCTCGCATAAGAAAGATACGGTGCAAATTCCGGACTTTGCGCATGAACAGATCGTGATTGAGTGGCGGTCGAACGGGTTGTATGTTAATGCCAAGCGTGCGTATAATTTTGAACGCAACGCGGTGCCGACGGACACGCTGATTGCGCTCAATAACGCAACGGGAACGGTGCTGTATTTCAGTTCGGAAACATCGACGTCTGAACAGACGCTGTCGTTACCGTATAATTGTATTTTGAAAGGCGGGCGAGCCGATTCCAACGACATCGTGTTGAAGATGCCGTTTGTTTCGGGTTGCCATTTTGTGTTGAAAAACGAAGCGGGGCACGTGCGTGTGGAAGATCAGGGCAGTACCAATGGCCTGTATCTCAACGGACGGCGTATCCATATTGCGAAAATGAAGTCGGGTGACGTGCTGTCAATTCTCAGCGTACAAATTCGGTTGATCAACGGAACGCTGTATTTTTATAACGTGGGCAATCGGTTACAGATTAAGCCGATCACGCAATCGACGGCGGACACGCAAACACACGTGTCGGCCACGGCATCGCGCTTGAAATATCGTCGGTCTCCGCGTACGCAAGATCAGTTGCCGCACGAGGATATCGTGTTGGCGACGGCGCCGACCAAGGGGCAAAAGTATGAAAAACCGCGCGGGATGTTAGCATCGTTTGCGGGTACGGGTGCGATGTTTGCGACCAGCATGTTGACGTCGGCGGCGTCGCCTGCTTTGCTGGCGGCGCGTGCGGCGAGCTTGGTGTCGCCGATTGCCAGTATGGCCTCGTCGAACGGTGCGAACAAAAAGCGCAAGATGACGCTGGAACAATACGAAGCGATGCGCCGCGAGAAGTATGGTGCGTATATTGACGATCAAAAAGCACGCATTGCCTCGGTGGCAAAGGTGCAACGTGATATTTTAACACAGGAAAATCCCACGCCGGGCGAATGCTTGAACGTCTTGTACGGATTGCGGCGCAGTTTGTGGGAGCGTATGCCGTCCGATCGCGATTTCTTGGACGTGCGTGTCGGCATGGGGTATGAGGATCTGTGCGTCAAGGTGAAGAGCCGCAACGACGGCAACGGTTTCACGATGGAAGACGATGAGATCCGTGACTTGTCGGAGCAGATCATAGAGGAAACGCGCATTGTGGATAACGTGCCGGCGCGTATTCCGTTGCTGAAAAAGAACACGGTCGGGTTTGTGGGCGATCGTGCGCGCACGGTACAATTGGTGAAAAACATGCTGTTGTCGCTGACGACGGCGCATTGCTTTGAGGACGTGCGAATCGTCGGCATTTTCGACGAGAGCGAACGCGAGCATTGGGAGTCGCTGAAATGGTTACCGCACGTGTGGGACGACAACCGTCAGTTCCGTACGTTGGCGTTTGACCGTGAGGGCGCGCACAACCTGTGTGAGATGTTCAACGACATGCTCAAAAAACGCCGTGAGGAGTTGCGTGACAATGCTTACGGCAAAACGCCGATTCCGCGCCCGTTTTACATTTTCTTGTTCGGGTCGAAGGATATGGTGGAAAAAGAGGAGATCATGCACAACCTGTTCGTGAACGATCCGGGCATGGGCGTGACATCGCTGTTCCTCTTTAATGATCTGTATTTGTTACCGAACGATTGCCGTTGTATTGTGGACGTGGATAACGGTCCGTGCGTGTTTGATCGCCAAGAAGCGAACAATCGGTTTTATTTTACGATGGATCCGCCGGTGCCGTCGGTGCAATGGGATACGTTTGCGCGGCGTATGGCGGCGGTGGAATTGGACGGATTTGCCACGAAAGTCGGCCTGCCGAACGGCATTTCTTTTTTGCAGGGATTCGGCGTAAAAACGGTGGAGCAGTTAAACGTGTTGAACCGCTGGAACACGGCACAGCCGTATAAAAGTTTGGCGGCGCCGATCGGCGTGATGGCAGGCGGCAAGACGTTTGCGTTTGATATTCATGAAAAACAACACGGCCCGCACGGTTTGGTGGCGGGTACCACGGGTTCGGGTAAGAGTGAACTGTTGCTGACGTGGATCTTATCCATGGCGTTGTGTTATCATCCGCACGACGTGAACTTTGTGTTGATTGACTATAAAGGTGGCGGTATGGCGAATCAATTGGAGCCGCTTCCGCACGTGGTAGGCAAGATCACCAACATCGACACCAACATTTCGCGCGCGCTGATTTCGTTGCAAAGTGAGATCAAACGCCGTTACGCGATTTTTGATCGTTACGGTGTCAACCACATTGACAAGTATCAAAAACTGTACAAAGAGGGAAAAGCAGACGAGCCGTTGCCGCATTTGATCATTGTGTCGGATGAGTTCGCGGAGTTGAAAAAGGAAGAGCCCGAATTTATGGCGGGATTGGTCAGCGCGGCGCGTGTCGGCCGCAGCATCGGCGTGCATTTGGTGTTAGCGACGCAAAAGCCCGGCGGTGTGGTGGACGATCAGATTCAAAGTAACGCGCGGTTCCGCTTGTGCTTAAAGGTGCAAGACGTCAACGACAGTCGTGAGATGATCAAGCGACCGGATGCCGCGAAACTGACGCAGGCGGGACGTTCCTACATCCGCGTCGGTGAAGACGAGTATTTTGATCTGTTCCAGTCGTTCTGGAGCGGGGCACCGTATTTCGGCAATACGCAGACCGACGAAATGATCGGGAATGCGGTGCGCGTGGTGGACGTTTCGGGGAAACGAATCAAGACGGTGTTCGACGAAAAGACGCGATTTAAGTCAGATTTGGACGAGTTGACCGCGTTGGTACGGTACATCAAGAGTGTGGCCGAGCAAAACGGAGTGCGTAAGTTGGCAGGCCCGTGGATGCCGGAATTGCCGCAGGAGTTGTATTTAGACGACGTCGCTTGCGGCGGATTTGACGGAGAAACGTGGCGCGAAGCGCCGCCGTGGCTGTCGTTCCCGATCGGCAAATACGATGCACCGAAGTTGCAAGCGCAAGACGTGCAGTTTATGGATTTGGCGGCGGAAGGGCATCTGGGCATCTATGGTGCGCCGAGCACCGGCAAGACGACGTTGCTCAAGAGCGTGATTTTGTCGTTGTGTCAGCACTACTCGCCGCAAGACGTTAATCTGTATATACTGGATTGCGGTGGTTGGAGCACCAGCGTATTTGCGGGAATGCCGCACGTAGGCGGCGTGGCGCTGGACGGCGAAGAAGAAAAATTTGAAAAATTTGAGAAACTGATCATGCAGGAGTTTGAAGCGCGCAAGCGGAAGTTCCTGCAAAACGCGGTAAGTTCGCTGAAAGCGTACCGTGAATCCGTGTCGGCGGATATGCCGGCGATTGTGATCGCCATTGATAATATCGTGCCGATCTTTGACTTGTATCCGGATCTTGAAAACCTATTTGTCACCATTGCGCGTGACGGTGCGACATACGGTATTTATTTGATATATACCGCCAATAGCACGTCGGGCGTGCGGTACAAGGTGATGCAAAACGTGCGCGGTGCTGTGGCGTTCGAACTGACCGACAAAGGTGACTACGCCGCGTTGGTCGGACGTTTGGACGGTATGTCGTTGCCGAAGGTGCAAGGGCGTGCGTTCTTTAAAGGCAATCCGCCGCTCGAATTCCAAGCGGCGTTGTTCGCACACGGTGATACCGATCGCGAAAAAACGCAGGCGGTCAAAGAACTGGCGGCGCGCATGAATGCGGCGTGGACCGGTGTACGGCCGCGTCCCATTCCGGTGATGCCGGAAACCGTCACCTATGACAGCGTGGCGGCGGAATACACCAAGCGCACGGTGTTGCCGGTTGGCATAGGGTGTGAGGATATTCGCACGGCGACATTTGATTTGACCGACAATTACGCCATGTTAATCACCGGTTCGATGCGGTCGGGTAAAAGCGCCATGTTGGCACGCCTGGCGCAGATGATCGGTGAACGGTTTGCCGACACGAAGGTGTATGCGTTTGATTCCGCGGCCAAAGCGTTACAAGGGCTTACGGCGCATCGGTATGCCACGGTGGCGGATGATGCAGCGGTAACCGATATGTTGGGCGAACTGGTTGCCCAACTCAACGAGCGCAAAAAAGCGCAAAACCAAGCGCGGCAAATTGAAGGCGATGCGTTTGACGAAAAACAGTTCATTGCGCAATACGGGTTGTTATGCTTAGTGGTCGATGATCTTAAGGAGTTTGTGGACGGCGTGTCCGATGCCAATAAAAACGCGATGGAACGTATTTGTCGTATGGCGGCAGATCTGGGTGTCGTGGTACTGGCGGCGGGACGTATGGCGGATATCGCGCGGTATAACGAGATTGAAAGTTTGACACGCGTGATCGTGGGATATCAAAACGGATTGGCGATGAACGGTACACCGGCTCAGCACGGGTATTTCCAAAACAACCTGAAATTTACCGAGCGCGATGCCGAGGCAGGCGAGGGGTTGTCCTACATGTTTGTCGGCGGTAAGTGTACCAAAGTGAAATTGATGCAATAAGGTGGATCGCACATGATTCGAGTGGATATGGCCGAACTGGAAAAGTTGTCGATACTGCTGACGCGAAATGCTTCACAGGCCGAGGAAACCCTGTGCCGTTTGCGGCACGTGTCGGCGGAAATGCAGGAGGATTTAGAGTTAGCCCTGTATGAGCCGACGGGTGCGGCGTTGGAAGCGGTGGCGCTGGCGGTGGAAACGCTGACACGTTGCAACGATACCTTACAATCGCTCAAGGGGACGATTGCTCTGGCGGGTGAGCGGTACCGTGAGTTGGAACAACAACATAAAAACGCTTTAAATCGTATGATCGTGACGATGAACACGGCGGCGACGGAGTATCAAGCGGCAATGGCAACGACGGTGGTGCCGCAAGCCGAGCACAGCGATGCGCAACTGGCATCGGAAGCGGTGGAGGCGTTGGTAGCAGACAGCGCCGAGTCCTTGCAAGCCGCGAACGTGGCGGCAATCCGTGATACGGCACAGCACCTTTACCCCGTACAAGACGTGCAGGAGTTGTGAGCATGCACAAAGAGTATCGATTGGAGTTGTCGGCGACGGAATGGTCGGTGTTGGCCGGTTTGTTGCAATACGACAACGTGTTTGGGTTGCCGACGGTGGCGGTTGACGATCTGTCGGCAACGGTACGCAATACGGTGCGCCGTTTAGAACGCAAACGGTTGTTGCGCTACGGATTGGAAGGTACGTTGTATCTGAAAGCACACTTGCGCCGCATGATGGCATGTTTGTGTGAGCCCGACGCGGTCGGTATTGTTACCGACACGATACAGACGGGCAAGCGGGTGGTGACCTATCGGTTGTGCAACGGCGAGGACACGGTGTTGGTCGAGCGTATCGGTGGCGAGCAATTCGCGCTTACGCTGAATCCGACGGTGGTGTCGTTGGTGCCGTCTGCGGTGTTTACGGTGAGCGGTGAGACATGGTGTGAGACCATGTTGTTGGAAGAAGCACAGTTGATCCGTTCGCGGATCGCCGCATTTGACGATGAAGGGGCGAAACAGCAAGCACGGTTACACGTGCAATCGCCTGCGGCGGCCGAGCCGATCGTGGATATTTTGACCCGCAAGCACGGTACGTGGAGTGCACGGTGGTATCAACGAGAAGGCGCGGTATATGCGTCGGTATTCGGTGTGCTGGTGGCGTTGGCGGATAACGGTTCGGTTGAGGTTTCGGCCGGCACGGATAACACGGTACATTTCGCGGCGGTGGAGGCGACACGGTTGCGTGAAAAATTAGAAGGAGAAGACGGCATATGGACCACATCATTGTAACGGTCACCAACATGCAAAAGACGTTTTTATATGATCTGGACGTTCCTGCCAACTTGACGGTTGATAAACTCAAGGACGATATTGTGGAGGCGCTCAACGGTGCGGATCCGTCGTTATTTTTGCGTACGGCGGCAACCGAATTGTTTTGCAATCGCTTGGGACGGCAGTTGGCTGCCGAGGAAACGCTGGAAACGGCGGGCGTTTGGAACGGCGATTTTATCACCCTGTTGGAGGTGTAAACCATGGATGAGATTACATTCGAAGACGTGTTGACGCATTATCAGCTTAAGATCAAAGAAGCGTACGATGATGTGGAAACGCTTAAGAACGATTTAAAAAAGGCGCAAGCCGGCATAGAAGCCGGTTGGAGCGGCGCGGCTTCCGAGGCGTGTTTTGAGAAACTCGAAGCCATTGTGCAAGAGTTGACCAAGACGCTGGCGGAATTGTCGCAAGCGCAAGTTAAGTTAACGGTTATCGGCGATTTGTTGGCCGATGGCGAATCCCTTACGGTTTGACGGCCTGACGGCTTCAAATAGAGTATTTTATTTTAGAAAGGCGGAATTTCAAATGGCATTGATCCAAGTCACTCCCGATCTGCTCAACAGCAAGGCAACCGAACTGCGCGGTCTCAAAGGCGCGCACGATGAAGCGATGAACAAAATGCGCACGCTCATCATGGGTCTGAACGAAGTGTGGAAAGGCGATGCGCAGGATGCCTTCGTTGCGAAATACGAAAGCATGCAGAGCACCTTCCAAAACTTCTCGCAGATGCTGGAAGACTATGCGAAGTTGATGAACACGGCTGCGCAGAAATTGCAGGAGACCGACCAGTCTTTGCAGACGACGATGAACAGCTTCGGCGGTTGATGGTTCGGCGGAACAATGTGTTATACGGCGGGATGCCGCGGCATCCCGCCCGACCGCATTGTTTTGAAATGGGTTTCCACAGGCGAAACGTATTTTAAAGCAATGCGAAGAAAGGGTGAGGAAATGAACATGCAAGTAGAGCCAACGCGACTGGTTGACGGCAGTCAGCGTATACGGGAAATCAAAGGTGATCTGTTGCGCACGATGGAGGATATTGAATGTTTGGTCCTCGCGGTCGGCGGTGCGTGGCAAGGCGATGCCGAGCGCGCGTACGCCGAGAAGATCTTGTACGTGAAGCAACAGTTTTCGCATATTGCTCAGTTCTTTGGTGATTACGCCGATTTGTTGGAGCAATTTGCTTACGCTTACGAGCAACAGGAATCCGATATGACTTCTCAAATCAATTTAGTATAAGGAGCGAGAAAACATGGAAAAGCAACTGGTATTAACGCCCGAAGAACTGTACTTTTTGGGAAAATTGATGCAGGCCAAGTACATCGACTACGCCTATGTGGCGGCGATGAACGATATCGGCAGTAACTATGCGTTATTTGAAAAGGAAACGCAGGCGGCGCTGGTGTCAAGCGGTGTGTTGACGGAGGATTTCAGCGGCAATTTGGAGATTGATGACCGCGCGCTTGCGCTGGTCAAGCCGATCTTTTTCGGTGAAGTGGAAACGTCGCTGGATATTTGCACCATTGGCGAAACCAATACGGTTGACGTAAACAAGTTCCATTTCCACGACGGCGCGATCACCAAAGTGACCGGTAAGGGCGGCAAGTTGGAGATTACGGCGGTGGACGCGATCGCGGTGCAGGATTTTGTGTCGGCGCTGGTGCCGGTGGATTATGCCGCCGAAAGCGCCGTGGTAGCGGAGATTGACAAGACAAAAATCACGCGATTGCTGGCGGTGAAAGCGGCGGCGGTCGGTGTTGCCAGCGTTGTCAGCACTTATCTGGAAGCGGACGGTGTGTTTTACCGCGAACGCGATGGTGTTATGGAAAGTATGACGCGCGAGATGATTGTGGACGACGTTTACGCGATTGTGAAAGGAGCGTAAAGCCATGGCTTTGTACGATCAAAGCGGACAAATCACCATCGATGAGGATGCTGCAAAATACGATATGCAGAAAATGAACGATGCCATCTATTATCTGCAGCAATCGGCCGATGCGCTGGATAACGTTGCACAGCAGGCCGATATTACCACCGGCGAAACCGGCGACGCGATTGCCGAAAAGGCCCGTGAACTCAAGAAACAGGTCAACGCCATGATCGACCGGCTGGGCGATGCTGTTGATTTTATTCAAAAGACGGTGGTGCATTACCAGTTGTTGGATCGCAAACTGGGAGATGAGTTCCGGCAAGCCGGTTCCGTCGCAATGACCCACCAACTCGGAGGTGATAAGTAATGGCCAAAATCAAGGTGAATCTGGAGGCCTTGAAAGGCAACTCCACACAACTTGCTGACCGCATTACGGATTTGCAGGGGTTGAACACCCGCTTGGAAACGCTTATCAACCGGATTGATGCGTCCTGGGAAGGACAGGCCAGCGCGACCTATCTTGCACAAATGCGCCGCTATGCCGATCAGGCGAAGAAGATGATCGGCGTGTTGACCGAATACAAAAAATACGTAGACGGTGCCGTCGAGGCCTTCACGAACCGTGACCGCACGGCCGCGAGCCGTATTCGCGGTTCATTTTAAAGGAGGGAGACCGTATGCATATTTTAGATATTGACACTGCCTTGATGCGGCAGGTCGTTTCGGCGGCCGCTACGGCGTCCGGCGCGGTGGATAACGCTACTGACGCGCTGAGCCGTATCAGCGTTCATAATGACTGGGGTTGCCGTGAGAAAACGGCGATCAACCAGAACGCTGCCACCTGCCGTGCTAAGATCCAACAGTTACAGGAAAACGCTAACGCGTTTTTGAACAACGTGCGGTTGGCGGCAGACGAGTTCGACGAAACCGAAAACAGTATCAGCAGCTGGTTCTCGCAGTTGGAATCGGTATTGGCGGATGCGATCGCCGTGCCGATCGGCGGTGCGGCGCTTCCGACATCGAATATCACCACCATTCTCAGCCGTTGGGAACTGATGAGCGAGCAGGCATCCAATTTGTTTGGACCGAACGCTCTTGTGGGACGGCTGGAACAACTGCTCCCGGAGAAGTTCCCGATTTTCAAGAGCGGTTTTGTGCCGTTTGAGTTTGGCACTTCACCGATTGCGGTGGCTCGGTTTGATGAGTTGCAGTTGGGGGAGAGTGACTAAACGATGGGAACGAAAATTTTATTGACCCCTGCCGAATTGCAGGCGCAGGCAGTGGAGATGCGGACCTTGGCGGAGGACTATGAGGCGTTGTTTGGCAACGTCGGTTCTACGCTCAACAAGGTGAACGGCAACTGGAGCGCGAATTTGGCGAATAATTTCACCGGCAAGATTACCACGGCACAGCGCTCGTTTCAGCTCGTGACACAGGAACTGATGAACGGTGCGCAGATCGCGGATACCTCGGCGAAAACCTTTGAAAGTGTGGACTCGCAGCTGGCGAAGCTGTATTGCACCGGTGTCGATGAAACGAGCAGGGGCGGCATGCAAGCGTATGTTGACGGCCTTGTTGAGGAGGCGCAAACCGCCGGTGACGCGGTGGGGTGGATCGAAGAGCAGTTTGGAAAATTGCCGCACTGGATCACCAGCGGCGTGGATGAGCTTTGGGATCTGTTTGTGCCGGAGAAATTCCAAGATCTGAAGGACGCCTACGAGATCACCAGCGACATCCTGCAGGGTGAGTTTACGATCAAAAAAGGCTGGGATGTTTTTACCGATATTGTCAAAGAAAATACCACGCTGGCGGTGATCTGCCAGACGATCAACTATACCCTCGAGACCGGTACGGCTCGCGATGCGGAACTGCAAGCGGAGATCGAAGCGCAGCTGCGCGAGGGCGACGGGCTTGGTGCCGTGTTCGA
>JAZOQQ010000201.1:0-2541 GCA_045656165.1 Acutalibacteraceae bacterium | reverse complement strand
AATCGTAACAAAAAAGAGCACCGACATCGTCGGTGCTCTTTTGTTTTTATTCTTCAGCCAACGCACGTTCCAACCAAATACTACCGATGTCCATCGCGTTGTACAGACCGTTTTTCTCGCTTTTTTTCAAGATGCGGTCTTTCAAACGTACTTCGGGATCGGTCAGCAGAAGCTGTACTTGAATTTTATCGGCCACCGTCATATCGCCGACGGTTTTATTGGAGAGAATTTGCAGAACCACTACACATTTCTCCGCCATATCCCCGTAGTAGAGGACATTACCGCTGCGCACCAAGGGCTTGCCCTTGTACATCAGCAGGGTTTCTTGTTTATCTGCCATGTGCCAATTCCTCGTTTCTTAATCGTTGAGATAAGAGCGAACCATCGCGCGCAACAATTCGTCGCGGTCGACCTTACGGATCAAACTGCGCGCGTTGTTATGCGTGGTGATATACGTCGGATCTTCTGACAAAATATATCCCACGATCTGATTGATCGGATTATATCCTTTCTCGCGCAACGCATCGTATACCGCGGTGAGGACCTGTTTCATTTGCTGATCTTTGTCCTCATTCACGGAGAAGGTCATGGTTTTATCTAACATGTGGATTCCTCCCATCTTGTATACCTATATACAGTATACGTGATGTTTTGAAAAATTTCAAGTATTATTATGCACGAAGTGTGCAACCGATCTCCTCTAAGCGCGTAAAGATCTTTTTCAGCACGGGATCGATATCCGCATCCGAGAGTGTTCCTTCCGCCGAACGGAAATATAAACTGAATGCTACGCTCTTTTTCCCCGCAGCGATCTGTGCGCCTTGATATACGTCGAACAGCGTGACGTTCTCTAACAACTTACCGCCCGCCTTGGTAATGACTTTTTGAATATCCGCCACCGGCAACGCTTCGTCGCACAACAGCGCCAAGTCACGTTCTACTGCCGGGAAGCGGGGGAGCGGCTTGTAGAGTACACGCACCTTTTCAATTGTGTCAAACAACGGCTGTAAGCGGATCTCTGCCACATAAGCGCGGGTATCCAAATCATATTTCGCCGCGGTATCCGGATGTACCTCGCCAAACGTACCGATCACGTCACCGTTAAGCACGATAGCGGCTTGACGACCGGGATGCAGATACGGCTCGGTGCTGCGCGTAAACTCAGCAGTCGCACCAAAGTCGGCAAGCAATGTTTCCACAAGACCTTTCATCGTGAAGAAATCTTCGTCTTTGCCGTACATACCAAGCGACAATGCCGGGATTTCTTCCGGTTGTGCGGTTAACGGCAACGATAAGGGACGGAATAACTTACTGACTTCAAAGAAACGCACGCCCACGTTTTTGCGGTTGTAGTTGGTGGCAAGCACCGTCAACATGCTGGTAACGAGTTGCGAACGCATCACGGAATACTCTTCGCCGAGCGGGTTAAGCAACGTTACAACCTGACGTCGCGCATCGTCTTGCGCGAGGAACAAAGTGTCAAGCGCTTTGCCGCTGATAAACGAATAGGTGGAGATTTCCTGCATGCTTTGTGCGATCAACACGTTCTTCAAACGATCGGTATAGCGGCGTTCCGGCAACACTTTGCCACGCACAATGGAACCGGTCATCGGGGTGGATACGATATGATCGTATCCGTAAATACGCATGACCTCTTCCGCTAAATCTGCGCGGCCTTCCACGTCATCACGGAAGGATGGAACGCGGCAGGTCAGGACACCGTCTTCCAGCGTGGTAGCGATCTCCAACCGATTCAAAATATCAACCATCGTGTCATGCGGTACGTTAACACCGAGCAATGCGTTGATGCTGTCGGCCGTAACTTTCAGTATACGCGGTTCGGGCAACGTTTCATAGCGATCCAACGCACCATCGATGATATCACCGGCATCTAACTCTTGGATGAGTTGAAGCGCACGGTTCATGGCGTATTCTACGCCACAAATGTCCACGCCTTTTTCAAAGCGGGCAGACGACTCGGTACGCATACCTAAGGTACGCGCGGTGCGGCGAACGCTATCACGGCGGAACTTCGCGCATTCAAATAACAGATCGGTGGTGTCCTCTTTGATTTCGCTGTTTAAACCACCCATGATACCCGCCAGGCAGGAGGGTGCTTCGCCGTCGGCGATCACCAACATGTCGGCAGACAACGTATGTTCTCTACCGTCCAACGTCGTGATCGGTTCGCCCTCGGTGGCGCAACGTACAATGATCTGATTGCCGCGAATATCGCGCAGATCGAATGCGTGCATCGGCTGTCCCGTTTCCAACATGACGAAGTTGGTGATATCCACGATATTGTTAATGGAACGGACACCCGCTGTGCGCAAACAATCCTTCATCCAATCGGGAGAGGGCTTAATGCGCAGATTGCGAACTACACGGCCAAGATAACGCGGGCAAAGATCGTAATCCTTTACCGTAATATCCAAGTAATTGTGAATATCGTCACCAACCGTGGTGTAGGTCGGTTGCGGTGCACGGAAGTCTTGGCCCAGTACCACGGCGATCTCACGCGCTACGCCGAGCACACTTTGA
>JAZOQQ010000200.1:0-6002 GCA_045656165.1 Acutalibacteraceae bacterium | reverse complement strand
TCCATCCTGAAATCAGCAAACGGTCGTCCTGAGGCCTGCAATCGGTATTGCTATGAGTATACGCCTGAGGATGGCATCGGCCACTTTATCCATACCTACAAATGTGATGGTGATCCGATTCCGTCATTTTACGGTGAACCGGAAGAAGTGGCTTTGCCGAATACTGCTGAAGAATTGGCGGATCTCGTGTGGAGCAACTTGAACGAAGACAATAAAGTCTCGCTGTTTGTTCGTTGCGTTCCGTTGGATGGCGGCAAACCTACCGAAATTATTATTAACAAGAACAAGTAAGGAGAAGGCGTCATGAAAGAATTTGAACTGAAGTATGGTTGCAATCCAAACCAAAAACCGTCACGTATCTACATGCAAGACGGCAGCGATCTGCCGATTGAAATCTTGTGCGGCAGACCCGGCTATATCAATTTTTTAGATGCCTTTAACTCATGGCAGCTTGTTAAGGAACTTAAGGAAGCGCTCGGCTTACCGGCCGTTACCTCCTTCAAACATGTTAGTCCCACGTCTGCGGCGGTTGGTATTCCACTGTCGGATACGCTGAAAAAAGCGTGTTTTGTTGATGATATTGAGGGCTTGGATGACTCGCCGCTTGCTTGTGCGTATGCCAGAGCACGCGGAACCGACCGCATGTGCTCGTTTGGCGACTGGGTAGCTCTCAGCGATGTGTGTGACGTTACCACTGCCAAAATGATTGCGCGCGAAGTATCCGATGGTGTTATAGCGCCCGGTTATGAACCTGAAGCATTGGAGATTTTAAAAACCAAGCGTAAAGGTAATTATAACATCGTGAAAATTGATCCGGATTACGTACCGGCAGAGCAAGAAACGAAACAAGTTTACGGCATTTCCTTTGAGCAGGGTCGTAATAACTTTAAAATCAACCGCGAATTACTCAGTAATATGGTTTCGGCTAACAAAGACTTACCCGACAGTGCAGCGCGCGATCTGATCATTGCGTTAATCACGCTGAAATATACCCAATCCAATTCCGTTTGCTACGCTGTAGACGGACAAGCGATCGGTGTTGGTGCCGGTCAACAATCGCGTATCCATTGCACGCGTTTAGCAGGTGGTAAGGCGGATACGTGGTTCCTGCGTCAACATGAAAAAGTGTTGAACTTGCCTTTCAAAGCGGATATTAAGCGTCCTGACCGTGATAACGTGATTGACGGGTATATCAACAAAAACGAAGAAGATGTATGCGCCGACGGCAACTGGCAGAAATACTTTACCGTTCAGCCGGAACCGCTGACCGATGCGGAAGCCAAGGCCTATTTGTCGACCATCGACGGCGTTGCACTGGGCAGCGACGCATTCTTCCCGTTTGACGATAACATTGAGCGCGCTTATCGCAGTGGCGTAAAATACATTGCGGAACCGGGTGGCTCTATCCGTGATGATGTGGTGATTGCTTGTTGTGATAAATACGGCATGACCCTATCGTTTACCGGTATGCGTTTGTTCCACCATTAATCTGTGTGAGGAGATCTCTATGAAAGTAATGGTTGTTGGTGGTGGCGGACGTGAACACGCCATTATCAAAAAAATTAAAGAAAATAAAGCGGTTACCGAATTGTTTGCCGTTCCCGGAAACGGTGGCATGGCGGGCGATGCCACGTTAGTACCCATTGGTGCTAAAGACATTGACGCTATTGTGGATTTCGCTGTGAATACCGGTATTGATTATGCGGTGGTAGCACCCGATGATCCGCTGGTACTGGGTGCCGTAGATGCTTTGCAGGAAAAAGGGATTCCGTGTTTTGGCCCGGAGGCCAAAGCGGCGATTATTGAAGGTAGTAAAGTGTTCTCAAAGAACCTTATGAAAAAATATGGCATTCCAACTGCGGCTTATGAAGTGTTTGATAACATGGAGTCGGCACTGGCTTATTTGGAGACTGCACCAATTCCGACCGTGATTAAAGCGGATGGATTGGCACTCGGCAAAGGTGTTATCATTGCAATGACCCGAGACGAAGCAAAAGATGCGGTCCGTTCCATGATGCAAGACAAAGTGTTTGGTAAGAGCGGTGACCATATCGTGGTTGAGGAATTCCTTACAGGCCCCGAAGTGAGTGTGCTCTCCTTTACCGATGGTGAGACGGTGGTTCCCATGATCTCCTCAATGGATCATAAACGAGCAGGGGATAACGATACGGGCTTGAATACCGGCGGTATGGGTACGGTTGCACCAAATCCGTACTATACGGATTCAGTTGCCACTCAATGCATGGAAGAGATATTCTTACCCACGATTCGTGCCATGAAGGCCGAGGGTCGTACCTTCAAAGGTTGTTTGTATTTTGGCTTAATGTTGACGGAAAATGGCCCGAAAGTTATCGAATACAACTGCCGCTTTGGCGATCCTGAAACACAGGTCGTGTTACCGCTTTTGGAAAGCGATCTGCTTACGGTTATGCAGGCGACCACCAACGGAACGCTGGCACAAACGGAAGTTAAATTCAGCGATAAACACGCTTGTTGTGTAATCATGGCCTCTGCCGGTTATCCGACTGCATACGAAAAGGGCTTTGAGATCACTATACCTGAAGCGATTGCTGATAACGTGTACGTTGCGGGTGCCAAGTTGTCCGACGGCAAGTTGCTGACAGACGGTGGTCGCGTTCTCGGCGCTACAGCCGTTGCCGAATCACTTGAAAAGGCGATTCAAGCGTCGTACAAATTAGTTGAACAAATTCATTTCGATAATCAGTATTTCCGTACCGACATCGGTGCACGTGCCTTGCAGGCAAAAGGGGAGGTTTAACGGTGGTTTACAGAGTATACGTTGAAAAGAAAAAAGAACTCGCCAGTGAAGCCAAAGCGTTGCTCAGCGATGTTCGCTCACTTCTTGGCATTACGTCTCTTCAGGATGTGCGTGTTATCAACCGTTATGATGCTGAAAACATCACCGAGGAACTGTTTGAATACGCTAAGAAGACCGTGTTTTCCGAACCGCAATTGGATACGGTCAGCGACCACTTGTCGGTCGACGGCGCTACGGTTTTTGCGGTAGAATTCTTGCCCGGTCAGTTTGATCAACGTGCAGATTCGGCGGCACAGTGCATCCAAATCATTTCTACAGGCGATCGCCCGTTAGTGCGCACGGCCAAAGTCTATGTGCTGTACGGTGCGCTTTCGGATGCTGAACTGGCAGAAATTAAAAAATACGTTATCAATCCCGTGGAAGCGCGTGAAGCAACGCTGGAAAAACCGGAAACGCTTCACATGGAATATGACATTCCTACTACCGTTAAAACGCTTGACGGATTTATTGATTTGGATCGTGACGGTTTGAACCGTTTCGTGGAGGAGTATTCGTTGGCGATGGATGGTGATGATATCGCATTTTGCCAAGCGTATTTCCGCAGCGAAAAACGCGATCCCACTATTACTGAAATTCGAATGATTGACACGTATTGGTCGGATCATTGCCGCCATACGACGTTTCTTACCACCATTGACGATGTGGTTTTTGAGGATGCTCTGTTGCAGGCAACTTACGAAGATTATTTGAACACGCGTCGTGAACTTGGTCGTACCAAACCGATCTGCTTAATGGATATTGCGACCTTGGCGGTTCGTTACCTCAAAAAAGAGGGGAAACTGGAAAAACTTGACGAGTCGGAAGAGATCAATGCGTGTACCGTTAAAATCGAAGTGGAGGCAGACGGCAAAAAAGAACCGTGGTTGTTATTGTTTAAAAATGAGACCCACAACCACCCGACGGAAATTGAGCCCTTTGGCGGTGCCGCTACGTGTATCGGCGGTGCGATCCGTGACCCGCTCAGTGGCCGCAGTTATGTCTATGCCGCTATGCGTGTGACCGGTGCGGCTGATCCGCTCAAACCTGTCAGCGAAACCATTCCCGGTAAACTACCGCAACGTAAAATTGTGACGACTGCGGCTGCCGGTTATTCCTCTTACGGTAACCAGATCGGTTTGGCAACCGGTATGGTTGACGAGATCTACCACCCCGGCTATGCCGCAAAACGTATGGAGATCGGTGCGGTTATCGCCGCTGCTCCTGCTGAAAACGTACGTCGCGAACGTCCTGAACCCGGCGATATTGTTATCCTGCTTGGTGGCGCGACAGGTCGCGATGGCTGCGGCGGTGCCACCGGTTCTTCCAAATCCCACACCTCCAAGTCGCTGGAAACCTGTGGTGCGGAAGTGCAAAAAGGTAATGCGCCTGAAGAGCGCAAACTGCAACGCCTGTTCCGCAACGGTGAAGCCACTCGCATGATCAAACGTTGTAACGATTTTGGTGCAGGTGGTGTTTCGGTTGCGATTGGTGAGCTGGCGGACGGCTTGGAAATTGACTTGAATGCTGTCCCGAAGAAATACGAAGGCCTTGATGGTACCGAACTGGCGATCAGCGAATCGCAAGAACGCATGGCGGTCGTCGTAGAAGCGAAGGATGTAGATGCCTTTTTAGCCCTCGCCAAAGGCGAAAACTTAAACGCCTGTCCCGTGGCAGTTGTGAAAGCTGAACCACGTCTCGTCATGAATTGGAACGGCAACAAAATTGTAGATATCAGCCGCGAATTCTTAAATTCCAACGGTGCCGAGAAGCACATTACGGTTACGCCTGCCGCTCCGGCTTTAACCGACAAAGCTGTGGGCGATGACTTCGCTGCCGAATATACCAAACTTGCTGACGATCTTAACATTTGCTCCAAACGTGGTTTGTCTGAGCGCTTTGACTCCACGATCGGTGCGGGTACGGTGTTGATGCCGTTCGGCGGTAAACATCAGTTAACACCGATCCAAGCCATGGTACATAAGATTTCCATGGAAGAAAAGCACACCAACGACGTGTCTTTTATGTCGTGGGGCTATAATCCGTTTATCACGGAGCAAAGTCCTTATCACGGCGCGTATTTGGCGGTCGTGGAATCGGTATGCAAACTGATTGCTACCGGTGCTTCGTTTGAAGATGTGTACCTGACTTTCCAAGAATACTTTGAACATCCCGGCAAAGACGGCAAACGATGGGGTAAACCTCTGGCCGCGTTGCTCGGTGCGTTTGCGGCACAAAAACAGTTGGGTATCGGCTCTATCGGCGGTAAAGACTCCATGAGTGGTACGTTCGAAGATTTAGATGTTCCGCCCACGTTGGTTTCCTTCGCGGTCACGACGGGTAAGACTGATGACGTCATTTCGCCCGAATTCAAAGCTGCGGGTCACAAAGTAGTGCTGTTAACGCCGGATTTCGATGATAATAAACTGCCGGTAACCGAGTCGTTGGTGAAATTGTTTAACGATGTAACGGCATTGCAGCGCGCCGGCAAAGTGTACGCTGCCTATACTCCCACCATCGGCGGCATCGCGGAAGCGATCCTTAAAATGGCGATGGGTAATGCCCTTGGTTTTGCTTACGACACCGCCTTGACCATGGACGATATCTTTGGCTATTGCTATGGTGCGTTCCTGTTAGAAGTGGATGCCGATACCGATGTCGGTCGAACGGTCGGCGTCATTACCGATAACGGCACTATTACTTACGGCGATCAAACGTTGCAGTTGGCTGATTTGTTGGATGTGTATGAGAATAAACTTGAAAGTGTTTATAGCTGTAACATCCGGCAAGGCGGCAAGAAGATTCCTAACTTTACCTCCTCTTATGATTTCGTCGAGTGTGCGCCGTATCATAAAGTGCAACCAAAAGTTTTGATCCCCGCTTTCCCCGGTACAAACTGTGAATACGATTCCGCTCGTGCCATGCGTGATGCCGGCGCAGATCCGGAAATTATCGTTATCAACAACTTGTCTGCTGACGGTATTCAGCGTAGTGTGGAATATTTTGCCAAGCGCTTGAAAGATGCGCAAATGATCTTCATTCCCGGCGGTTTCTCCGGCGGTGATGAACCGGATGGCAGCGGTAAATTCATCACGGCATTCTTCCGCAACGCCGCAGTCAAAGAAGGCGTTACCGATCTCCTTGATAACCGTCGTGGCTTGATGTGTGGTATTTGTAACGGCTTCCA
>JAZOQQ010000199.1:0-6169 GCA_045656165.1 Acutalibacteraceae bacterium | reverse complement strand
TTGACCGTGAAGGGAAGAGCTATAACAACGACAAATCCGGTTGGTTCCAAGGCCGTTGTCTGTGGACGTTTTCTTCGTTGGTACGCCGCTTTGGTAAACGTGCTGAGTGGGAACGTGCCGCGGTTGTCGGGAAACGCTTTTTGGAAGAAAAATGTACCGATACCGATGGGCGTATGTTCTTTACGTTAACGCAAGACGGCCAGCCTCTTCGTAAGCGTCGCTACTTCTTCTCGGAGAGTTTCTACGTGGCAGGCATGGCGGAATACGGTCATGCTTTCGGTGATCGTGACGCGCTGGAAAAAGCCGAGCGGTGCTTTGATATGATGTGCTCGATCTACGCCGATCCCGAAACCGATCCCTTTAAGATCACGCCGAAAACCTATACCGATGTGCGCAACGAACGCTCGGCATCACCGACAATGGTGTTGTTAAGCTTGGGGCAACAGCTGCGCCGTTGCTTGCCTGAAAAAGCGGAAAAATTCAACAAAGCCGTTCACGGTTTTGTTGAGGATATGCTGCGCTACCACTATCAGCCGGAACTGAAATGTAACTTAGAAAATGTGTTGCAAGACGGCAGCCACGTCAACAACCCTGCCGGTCGTACCATCAATCCGGGTCATACGTGCGAAAACGCGTGGTTTTTAATGAGTGAAGCGGTATACCGCGACGATAAAGCACTGCTTCAAGACGCACTTCAAATGTTTGATTGGGCGTTTGAACGCGGTTGGGATAAAGAACACGGCGGCATTTTGTATTTCGTTGACCTTGATGGCAGACCGTGTGAACTACTGGAGTGGGATATGAAATTGTGGTGGGTACACAACGAAGCGTTGATCGCCTCGCTGATGGCGTATGCCTTGACCCACGATGAAAAATACTGGGATCGCTTCCTGATGGTTCATGAGTATGCGTTTTCGCATTTTGCCGATACCGAGTATGGTGAATGGTATGGATACTTGCACCGCGACGGTACTGTTTCGCATACACAAAAGGGTTCCATGTGGAAAGGACCGTTCCATTTGCCTCGTTGCTTAATGCTGTGCGAGGAACTGTTACAAAAGATAGCAACCGGCGACAAGGTAGATCCGGTTTTGTAAAAAAAGGAGAGAAGTTTTAATATGACAAGCGCACCCATTACCGGAACGTTTATTGATGAGATTACCCACGACATTCCCTCTTCCAACTGGACCAAAGAGGAATGGTGCCGTGACCTTGATAATATGCAAGATGTCGGTATTGATACCGTTATTTTCATCCGAGGCGGATATGGTCGCAAGACCATCTATCCCTCCAAGGCGTTTAACACGCTGTACCGCGAAGATTTTGCAAAGCTTATTTTTGAGGAAACCAGCAAACGCAACATGAACGTTATCATGGGTATGTATATTTCATCGCTTGATTGGAACCACGGTGACGCGGCAGGGGAGATTCGCAAAAACCGCTTGTTTGTTGACGAAGTATACGAGCGGTACGGTGATTATCCGTCGTTCTATGGTTGGTATATCCCGCAGGAAACTTGCACTGAAGAGTTGAACATCTGCGACGTGTTCAACGGTTTGTCGGGTATTTGCAAAGATAAAACGCCTGACAAGCCGGTGCTTATCAGCCCGTTCTTTAAAAGCCCGATCATTTCCGAAGATGAGTTCTTGACCCCTGAACAAAACTACGAAGAATGGGATCGTATCTTTGACAAATGCGGCCAAAACATTGATATTTGTGCGTTCCAAGACGGTACGGCACCGGTGGATCAAATGCGCGATTATTATGGCGGTATTAAACGCCTGTGTGACAAATACAACATTCACCACTGGGTCAATGCGGAAACGTTTGAACGTGATGTGCGCATGCAATTTTACCCGATTCCGTTTGAAGATTTGCGGTATAAATTGTCGTTGCACCGTGAATACGCGGAGAAGGTCATCACGTTTGAATTCTCCCATTTCTTAAGCCCGCAGTCGATTTACCCGTCGGCGCATAACCTCAATCGTTTATACAAAGCGGAATATTTCTCCGGTTGCTAAAAACCAAAACAGCAAGCATGCGTGCTTGCTGTTTTTTTGTTAGCACAATATTGTCATAATTGACCGAAATGTGGTTAAAATAATGTTAAATTTTTACCGAAGTACTGGGATTTACTTTTTGACATTGTTTGTGTTTAATTAAATATAGTGGGCGAAATTTGGGCGTTTTCCTTCGATTTTGCGATTTCGCTTGTCAAATTCGTTTTTTACCGCACAAAAATTGCGAAAAACAAAGGAAGGGGTATCGGTTGATATGCAGTTAGCAAAATTTCATTTTGATAATGTCTATTGGCAAAAAACATGTGACTTGGGGCATATCATACTGGACCAGATCGGCGATCTGTGTTGTAACGCGGGTTACGAGGTGAAGGAACACACGCAATGGTGCTATGAAATTTCCTATATCGTTTCCGGCACCGGTGCGTTTTTAATTGACGGCGAACGTGTGGAGGTGTCACGCAATCAAGTGGTACTCAACCGTCCGGGGCAACGTCATCAGATTATTTCCGGCACAACCGATCCGTTGCGTTATGTGTATGTTGGTTTTAATTTTTCCGAAGCACATCCCGACTATAAATTTTATAACGATATTCGCTCTTTGTTTGATACCACCACGCATTTTACGGCCATGGATACCAACAATGTCTACCGTATTTTCTGCGACTCCTTCAGCGAGATCATTTCCAACGATACCATGGTTCTGGAAATGCTGAAAACGTACGTGTCACAGATCATTGTCAGCACCTATCGGGATTTCTGTCACGACACGCGCAATGCGTATCGCTCGGCACGCAATACGCGCTCGGATGAACAAATTGTTTACAGCATTTTGAATTACATTGAGAGCAATTCCTACAATGTCAACGAGCTGTCCAACATGGCATCGGCGTTGGGATACAGTTACCCGTATCTTTCGCAATTATTCTCGAATAAGATGGGCTGTTCCATTCAAACGTATTCGCGCAAAAAACTCTTTGAACGCGTTGTGGAAATGATAAACGAAGGCCGAAGTTTTTCGGACATTGCCGTCACGGTCGGTTACGGTTCGCTCGGCTCGTTTTCCCGTGCATTTACCAACTTTTTCGGCGTTTCACCAAAGCAGTACCGCGATATGCTCAAACGCGGCGTTGAACCGCCAACCGGTCCGCTCACCTGATTGTTTGTACAGCGTCTAAAAAAAGGCAAAAAAATATGATAACTATTGTTATCGCTTTTACAACACGCACTTGCTATAATTGATAGGAAGGGCGTGCTGTGTCATTGTGCGCCTCGTATCCGTCAAGAATGGCAGGGGAGAAAGATGTTACCGCTTACGTTCATCAAAGCCGGTGATGATTACTGTGATTTTGATCATCCGGTAAACGCGCCGCTCTTCCGCCGCACCTTTTCGGTGGACGCTTTCCCGACAACTGCCGTGCTGACAATTTGCGGTTTAGGGTTTTACGAACTCTACATAAACGGTGAAAAAGTCACCAAAGGTGCTTTGGCGCCGTACATCGCCAACCCTGACGATCTGGTGTATTACGATCGCTACGATATCCGTCCGTTCCTTCGTGTGGGTGAAAACGTGATCGGTGTCATGTTGGGGAACGGCTTCTTTAATCCGTTCGGCGGTCGCGTTTGGCAGTTTGATGAAGCGCCTTGGCGTGGCCCGCTTCGCTTGGCGTTGAACGTTGTGCTCGACGATACGGAGTTATTCCGTGCCGATGAGCAATTCCGTGTGGCAAAATCACCCGTTACCTTTGACGATATTCGCATCGGTACGTTTTACGATGCCACACAGGAAATTGTCGGTTGGAACTTACCGCATTTTGATGATAGTGCGTGGGGGTTTGCCACGATTGCGGAATCACCCAAAGGCGAAAAGCGATTGTGTGAGGCTGAGCCGGTTGTGGTATATCGCGAACTGGCACCGATAGCCGTTACGCACTATGATGATTTTTGTTTTTGCTGTGGCACCACACTGGCGTATCAAGACCCGATCGCGGAAACGCGTGTGCGCGATACGTGGTTGTATGATTTTGGTGAAAACAACAGCGGTGTTTGCCGTTTGAAGATTCAGGGAAAAAAAGGGCAGACCGTTACCCTGCGGTTTATGGAATTGCTGGTTGACGGGTATCCCACTACCCGCACTACCTTGAATGTAGCGCCCGAACGCACGTGGCATTTTGCGTATCCGCAAATGGATCGGTACACGCTGAAGGGCGATGGCGTTGAAGAATACATACCGCCTTTTACTTACCACGGTTTTCGGTACGTGCTGGTCGAAGGCATCACTCACGAACAGGCCACACCCGAATTGCTGACCTATCAGGTGATGAGTTCGGATATGAAAGAACGGGCAACCTTCCGTTGCTCGGATGAACGGCTCAACCGCTTGTTTGATATGACCTGCCGTTCGGACCGTTCGAATTTCCTCTACATACCGACCGATTGTCCGCAACGCGAGAAAAACGGTTGGACAGCGGATGCCGCCCTATCGTCTGAACACATGTTACTTACCATGACTGCCGAAACCTCGTTTCGCGAATGGATGCGCAGTGTATGCAAAGCCCAACGGGCAGACGGTGCGCTCCCCGGTATTGTGCCAACGGGTGGTTGGGGGTTCGCTTGGGGCAACGGTCCTGCATGGGATACGGTTTGTGTAACGATCCCATATAACTGTTATCGCTTTACAGGCGATACCGCGATTATCCGCGAATGTGCAGATACCATCGCGCGGTATTTGCAGTATATAGCCGATCGCCGCGATGAACGCGGTTTGTTGGCAGTCGGTCTCGGCGACTGGTGCCAGCCGCTGTGTCCCGATCAGAAGTTTTTATCGCCGCTTGAATTCACCGACAGCGCGATCACCATGGATAACGCGCGTAAAGCCGCGTTTCTGTTCCGTGTGATCGGGGAAGAAGAGCGAGCTGCCGAGGCAGAACGCTTGGCAGACGAACTTCGCCAAGCCATTCGTCAGCATTTGCTGGATAAGGATGCTTGTGTGCTGAAAGGTTCTTGCCAAACGTCGCAGGTGTTGGGGATGCAGTTCGGCATCTTTGAACCGAACGAAATGCCGAAAGCATTTTCCCGGTTGCTTGACTTCGTTCACAAATCAGACGATCATTTGCTTTGCGGTGTGTTGGGGGCGCGGTACATTTTCCGCTTACTGGCACAGTATGGTGAGATTGATCTGGCATTGCACATGATTACACGGCCTGACGGTCCCTCTTACGGACAATGGTTGGATGGTACTACTTTGCGTGAGATCTTTGAAACCGATGGGGTGGAAAAGCAATCGCAAAATCATCATTTTTGGGGCGATATCGCCGCGCTCTTTATTGAAGAGGTCGTTGGCATCAACCCCAATCCGCATTTGCGCGATTTGCACGAGTGTGATGTCACCCCGCATTTTCCCGAGTCGCTGTCCTTCGCGAATGCCACTTATACCTTCCCGTGCGGAACGATGTCGGTTGCATGGGAGAAGGCGGCAAACGGTATTCGACTTACCCTGACGGTGCCGGAAGGCGTGCACGGCACGTTACGGTTGCCGAATGGTTGGGCAACTGATGGCGGCAAGGGCGAAATTACGCTTGCCAATGGCAACTCACAATTTACGGTGTTACAGGCAACGACGGCTTAATGCTGCGTTTGCTTTCACATATATAAAAAGAAGGAGTGAAGAGTTTTGAAAAATTTGATGTTCAAAGGCAAAAAAATCTTAGCTGTTTGCAGCACTTTGGCTCTGGTTTTGACTCTGGTGTTAACACTTGGTGTTTCCGCCGGTACCGAAGCTACGTCAAATCTTCTCACGAGCGAGGGCTTGACTAACGGTACGCAGAGCGTTACCGCTTATCGCCTCTCCGGTGTGGATTGTTCCGATCTGTGGAACATGAGCTTTGGTGCGAACACCTATACCAATGCGGTTGCGACCGCGATCAGCTACAGTTCCGGTGCGGTTGAAAACTTGACGGATGGCCGTGTGAACGACGTTTATAATTTGGATACGAAGTACGTTCAGTATGACTATGACTATGCGCCAACCAGTGCTTCCGCTTTACAGCGTCGCGCGTTGCTCATTGATCTGGGTGCGGCGAAGGATTTGGATTCCGTTCAGATCCACATGGCGCAGCAGTGGAATTCCGGCGGGCTGAAGAACAACGCAG